>DASXJI010000520.1:0-8586 GCA_036497495.1 Mycobacterium sp. | reverse complement strand
CGGCGCGGGCGGAGCGTCTGGAGCCGGAGCCGGGGGCGCATCCGGGGCCGGCGGGAGGTCGGCCGGGGCCGGCGGCGCGTCGGCGACCGGCGCAATGTTCGGGGCGTCCGGCGCGGGAGGCGCGTCCGGAGCTGGGGGCGCGTCGTCTGCGGGCGATGCATCCGGTGTCGACACGAAGCCGGCCGGAGCGAACGGCGTGGACGGCACGTTCGGGGTCACCCGCTCGAAATCGGCGGAGGCGATCGCGTTGGTCAGCGTCAGCGGGGCGGAAGCAAGCACCGCAGTGAGCGCAGCCATGCGAAGCGTCTGGCGGACGTTCTTCAAGATCATTCCTTTCGCGGGTGCGCGCGCCGAAGTAGCCCAGCTATATGGGCAGGTGCCGGTTGCTAAGCGGTCAGATACTTCGAATCGCGCCGTCTCGATCAGGCACGACAGCCGGGGCTGAAAGCCGCCAACCGGACTGATGCCCGGCGGCCGCACGGGGGCGTCGTCGCCCTTCCGTAGCCCCCGCTCACACGCGGGTCCGTCAATTCGATTTTTTCTGCCCTTTCAGGCCGAAATGGACCGTACGAGAACACATTGCATTCGTCATCTCGTGACACACCGATGCCGGTGCCCGATAAGGGCCCGATTACGGTCGCCCAGTTAATGGACCACCCAGGTCAAACATATCTTTGTCGCCGGCGTCAGTTCTTCCGCGTTCCCACCCGATAGTGGGCCAAATCACGCAGTTATTGTGACCTGCGACACGCGCTTGGCCCCGCTATGAGACCCACTCAATGGACAACCCGCCCCGCCCTCGTCGTCCAACTGAAACGTAATCAAGATCACAAGTTACCCGGGCGTGTCGCAGGCGATTTCAGGCCGCGAGGACGCTGTAGCCAGTCAGATATGCCATAAATCTCCTGTTGCACAATTGATTTCGGCTCAAACCGCCGAAGGAAGGCAGTCTTTGGCTTGCCGCACCGGCATGCAGCTCGAGAACGTAGGAGCTTCAATGCCACTGTCCGACAAAATATTTAGACTCCAGCTCGGCACCTGATGTCTCGACGGCGCGGCCGGTAGGTCGACTTACCGAGCGTCGACGGCCACCTGCCCGTAGTCGGGACCCAGCCGCCGTCGAGGCGCTGCCGCGACATCGTCATGTGCCCGAAAAGTTAACCGCCACAATGCAATACGAGAAACGCGTGAATAAATCAACTACGTCAATAGAGAGGTGTGCGCATTATTTCGCCCAATTAAATTGACGGCTCGTGAGCAAATAAAAAAGCGCACATATTGACTCGCAATTAAAGTTAATCCTTGCGACTATTTTTCTCAGATTAAATTTCGAAACATCCGGCAAAGGCGTTCGACGCAAATTACCGTCCGATACCCAGCAGGCTGCGCAGGCCCTTCGGCGGCTTGGCGTCGGCAGGCGGACGGGAATCAAATATCACGACCCGTTGAGAGTCGACCCGATTGATCAACGCGGGGAGATTCCGCTCACCGGCTGCCACGAGATCGTCGATCTGCCTAGCCAATTCGGTTCGATACACCGCGGCGAGATAGTGGTTGCTGCCGTCCCACGGCAACACGATGTCGGCGTCAACCTCGGCCGCCCGGGCCGCGACGGCGTCGATCACGTCAACAGTGAGGACCGCCGCGTCAACGGCGCACAAAAAAGCCCACGTCGCGCCGGCCTCAGCGGCCGCATGCAGCCCGCGGCTGATCGCAGATAGCAGGCCATGCCCGCGCACGTAGTCGCGAACCACCTGCGCCGGAAGTTCCGGCAGCGACTGACCCGGCGAGGCCACTACGAAGACCGGTTGACACCGCTGTCCGACGACACTGACCGCGTGCTCGACCATCGTCGTCGGCGCGGGGGAACCAAGAACCTGCTTCATGGCCTTCTCGCGACCCTGCCAGGGCGATGAACCGGCAGCCAACACCACGCCGGCTAGTGAAGCCGGCTGGCCCGCGGCCACCATCTCAGTTCACAGTCCAGGTGTCGCGGCCATGCAACAACGATTGCAGCGCTGCACGGTCGGACGGGGCCGACTCTCGCGCGGCGCGGATCTGTGATCGCGCCGCATCGTCGTAGGTGGGCCGGCTGACCTGGCGGAAGATACCCATCACGGTGTGCTCCAGGTTTTGCTGGGACAGTCGTGAAAGAGCGTACGCGTAAGCGGAATCGGTCGCATGTGCGTCGTGCACCACGATCTCCTCGACGCGGACGTCGGCGGTCTTGGCCACTTCGAGCGCGAAGCCTGACCGCACCACGCAGTACTCGTCGTTGGCACCGAACACGATCGGCTCACCGTGGTGAACGTTGATCAGCCGCTCCTCGGCGCCTTCTTTACGCAGCGCGTCGAACGAGCCGTCGTTGAAGATCGGGCAGTCCTGCAGGATCTCGACCAGCGCGGACCCGCGATGCGCGGCAGCGGCGCGCAGCACCTCGGACAGACCCTTGCGGTCGGAATCCAGCGCGCGGCCAACGAAACTCGCCTCGGCGCCCAGCGCCAGCGACACCGGGTTGAACGGCTGGTCCAGCGAGCCCATCGGCGTCGACTTGGTGACCTTTCCGACCTCAGAGGTCGGCGAGTACTGGCCTTTGGTCAGGCCGTAGATCCGGTTGTTGAACAGCAGGATGGTCAGGTTGATGTTGCGGCGAAGCGCGTGGATCAGGTGATTACCACCGATCGACAACGCGTCCCCGTCGCCGGTGACCACCCAGACCGAGAGGTCCTCGCGGGCCAGCGCCAGACCGGTAGCGATCGCCGGCGCGCGGCCGTGGATCGAGTGCAGGCCGTAGGTCTCCAGGTAGTACGGGAATCGGCTCGAGCAACCGATGCCGCTGACGAAGACGATGTTCTCGCGACGTAATCCCAACTCGGGCAAAAAGTTTCGCATAGTGTTGAGGATGACGTAGTCGCCACACCCCGGGCACCAGCGGACTTCCTGGTCGGTGGTGAAGTCCTTGGCCTTCTGTGGTTGGTCGGTAGTTGGGACCCGGCTGTGCTTGGACAGGATGTCCGTCAGCCCCAAGTCCGCGCCGATGAGATCAGTCATGCGTCAGCTCCCGCTCCAACCGTGGCGGCCGCGAGTCTTGCGACCATCGTCTTGTCCTGCTCGATTTCGGCCAATGTCCCGCCCAAGGCGGCGCGGATCAGGCGCCCCATCTCGTCGGCCAGGAAAGCGACACCTTGAACCTTGGTGACCGATTGCACGTCGACCAGATACTTGCCGCGCAGCAACAGCGCCAACTGGCCGAGGTTCATCTCTGGGCATACCACCTGCGGGTAACGCCGCAGCACCTCGCCCAGGTTGGCCGGGAACGGCCGCAGGTGGCGCAGATGGGCGTGGGCGACCTTGATGTCACTGCGACGCGCCCGCCGGCAAGCTTCGCCGATTGGACCGTACGAGCTGCCCCAACCGATCAGCAGCAGTTCGGCGTCACCGGTCGGGTCGTCGACCTCGATATCGGGGACGGAGATCCCGTCGATCTTGGCTTGCCGCAACCGCACCATGAGGTCGTGATTGGCCGGGTCGTAGGAAATGTCGCCGCTGCCGTTCGCGGATTCCAGCCCACCGATGCGGTGCTCGAGTCCGGGAGTACCGGGGACAGCGAACAGCCGAGCCAGCGTTTCCGGATCACGCGCATAAGGCATGAACGGCTCGTCGGGGTTGGCGAAGGTGTGCTGAATCGGTTGCAGCTCATCGACATTCGGAATGCGCCAAGGCTCGGACCCGTTGGCAATTGCCCCGTCCGACAACAGAATCACCGGGGTGTGGTACGAGACCGCGATGCGCACCGCCTCCAGCGCGGCGTCAAAGCAGTCCGACGGTGACCGCGGCGCGACGACGGCCACTGGCGACTCACCGTTGCGGCCATAGAGCGCCTGCAGCAAGTCAGCCTGCTCGGTCTTGGTCGGCAGACCGGTGGACGGGCCACCGCGCTGCACGTCGATGACGATCAGCGGCAGCTCGGTCATCACCGCGAGGCCTAACGCCTCGGACTTCAGCGACAGACCGGGACCCGACGTGCTGGTGACCCCGAGCGCACCACCGTACGAAGCGCCCAAGGCGGCGCAGATACCGCCGATCTCGTCCTCGGCCTGGAACGTCAACACATTGAAGTTCTTGTGCTTGGACAGCTCATGCAGGATGTCCGACGCAGGCGTGATCGGATAACTGCCCAACACAACCTGAAGGTCGGCAAGCTGTCCGGCGGCGACGAGTCCGTAAGCCAAAGCGGTATTGCCCGAAATCTGGCGATACTCGCCGGCCGGCAGTTTCGCCGGTGAGATCTCGTAGGTAGTCGCGAAGGCCTCGGTGGTCTCGCCGTAGTTCCATCCAGCCTTGAGCGCCAACACATTGGCCTCGGCGATGTCAGGCTTGCGGCCGAACTTCTCCCTGATGAAACGCTCGCTGGTCTCGATCGGTCGCCCGTACATCCACGACAACAAGCCGAGCGCGAACATGTTCTTGGCACGCTGGCCGTCCTTCTTCGACGCGCCGATGGCCTCGACGGCGCCCAGCGTCAGCGTTGTCATCGGAACCGCTTCGACCTTGTAGTCAGACAGCTCGGCGGTATCCAGCGGGTTGTTCTCATACCCGACTTTGGCCAAATTGCGCTTGGTGAACTCGTCGGAGTTGGCGATCACCAATCCACCGATCGGAAGGTCGATGATGTTGGCCTTCAAGGCTGCCGGGTTCATCGCCACCAGCACGTCGGGCCGGTCACCGGCAGTGAGGATGTCGTAGTCGGCAATTTGAATCTGGAACGACGAGACGCCGGGCAACGTGCCTTGCGGCGCGCGGATCTCGGCCGGATAGCTCGGCTGGGTCGCCAGGTCGTTACCGAAAAGTGCTGCCTCCGAAGTGAATCGATCACCGGTGAGCTGCATGCCGTCACCGGAGTCTCCGGCGAAACGGATGACAATCTTTTCCAGCTTCTCCGCTGTTCTCCGCTCGGGCAACGCCGAATTGGGTCGATGCGAATCTGATTCAGATCCTGACCTGGCTCCGTTTTCACTCGGACCCACGTCGCCGCCTTCCGTCGCTGTTCACCGCACCGGCATGTGATCGAAACCGACGCGAATCACCTGAGCGCGGACCTCGGTCGATTTTTATGTCACCGGTAGTACCGATTATTGCACTTTTCTTAGGGATTCATGGGCACTCGTCTATACCGTCATGCTACTGCTCAGTCGGCAAAACACGAGGTCAAACACGTGTCTTACATCCGCGAGAAGACAAAGTGTGGCGTTCGTCACTTTTACCGGCCGGCAAAGTCTAAGAACGATAGTTACGCTCGAGTAACGTTTGCTGGCGACCGGCTACCCTCACCTCTCCCCCGTTCGGGGGAGGCCGCTGGCCTGGGTTAACCCGCCGTTTCTCGCCGCGTTGGGCCCGGTTTCGGGCATCGCCGTGGCGTACAGCGCCAGGCCCGCAGCGGCGACAATTCCCAGCGATATGAAGGCTGCGTCGTAGCCGGCGGCGACCACGATCCACCCCGCGACGATGTTCAACAGCGCCGCACCGACGCCCCACACGGTGCTGAGCGCGCCCAGGCTGACGTTGAACCGACCGGTCCCGTGCGTGAGGTCCTGAACGACGAGCGGGAAGAGCCCGGTATCGCCTCAGCAGCGCTCAACGGTTACCGAGCGGGACGACGGGTTACTAGGCGCTCTTGTCGCGGCGCTCGGCGCGTGTCGCCTTGCGGGGAACGATCGTCGGCAGCACGTTGTCCTGGACGGTCTCCTTGGTCACCACGACCTTGGCGACGTCGTCGCGGCTGGGTATGTCGTACATCACCGGCAGCAGGACTTCTTCCATGATCGCGCGCAGGCCCCGGGCCCCGGTGCCGCGGTGGATCGCCTGGTCGGCGATCGCCTCCAAGGCGTCCTGGCTGAACTCGAGTTCGACGTTGTCCATTTCGAAGAGCCGGGTGTACTGCTTGACCAGGGCGTTCTTCGGCTCGGACAAGATCGTGACCAGCGAATCCATGTCCAGGTTGGTCACCGAGGCGACCACCGGCAAACGGCCGATGAACTCCGGGATCAGGCCGTACTTGATCAGGTCTTCGGGCATGACCTCGGCGAAGTGGTCGGTGGTGTCGATCTCGGCCTTCGAGCGCACCTCGGCCCCGAAGCCCAAACCGCGCTTGCCGACGCGGTCGGAGACGATCTTCTCCAGACCCGCGAACGCACCCGCCACGATGAACAACACGTTGGTGGTGTCGATCTGGATGAACTCCTGGTGCGGGTGCTTACGACCGCCCTGCGGCGGCACCGACGCCTGGGTGCCCTCCAGGATCTTCAGCAGGGCCTGCTGCACGCCTTCGCCGGACACGTCGCGGGTGATCGAAGGGTTCTCGCTCTTGCGGGCGATCTTGTCGACCTCGTCGATGTAGATGATGCCGGTCTCGGCGCGCTTGACGTCGTAGTCGGCGGCCTGGATCAGCTTGAGCAGAATGTTCTCCACGTCTTCACCGACATAGCCGGCCTCGGTCAGCGCCGTGGCGTCGGCGATCGCGAACGGTACGTTGAGCATCTTGGCCAGGGTTTGGGCCAGGTAGGTCTTTCCGCAGCCGGTTGGGCCCAGCATCAAGATGTTGGACTTGGTCAACTCGACCAGCTCGCTGGAGCGGGAGTCGCGACCCTTCTCACCGGCCTGGATTCGCTTGTAGTGGTTGTAGACCGCGACCGCGAGAGTCCGCTTGGCGGTGTCCTGACCGATGACATAGCCCTCCAGGAATTCCCGGATCTCGGCAGGCTTGGGCAGTTCGTCGAGTTTTACGTCGTCGGCGTCGGCGAGTTCCTCTTCGATGATCTCGTTGCACAGATCAATGCACTCATCGCAGATGTACACGCCTGGCCCCGCAATAAGCTTTTTGACCTGCTTCTGGCTCTTCCCGCAGAACGAGCACTTCAGCAGGTCGCCGCCGTCTCCGATGCGCGCCATGGTGCTGGGGGCCTACTTCCTGTTCACGGTTTTGATTGTGCTATGTCGCGTGTATTTCCCGACGCTACCCGCTTGCTCCACGGCGATGCGACCGATAGAGGTGAATCGCGTCGGTGATATTCGTGTTGTGCGCCTGAACATATCGCCTTGGAGTCCCCTGCGCGCCCCTGAACGCGCCGCCGTGTCTTTGGCGTGTCGCGGCCGTTATGCGACTGAGAGGCAGACGAACCCGTCAGGCATACATCAGGCCGGTGAGATCCGCCGTGGCCGAGGATACCGGGTTGATCGCCGACGGCGGACGTGGCCGAATTGGCAGCCACGCTGAATTAACCCTGCGGGGCTGCCGGTTAGGCGGTCGATGCCGAGAGCTTGCGGTACTCCAGCACGGTGTCGATGATCCCGTAGTCCTTCGCCTCGGGAGCGGTCAGGATCTTGTCCCGGTCGGTGTCCCTGCGGACGACCGCGGCGTCCTTGTTGGTGTGGCGCGCCAGCGTCGTCTCCATCAGCGTGCGCATCCGCTCGATCTCGGCGGCCTGAATCTCCAAGTCGGAGAACTGGCCCTGGATCACGCCGGACAGCGACGGCTGGTGAATCAGTATCCGCGCATTGGGCAGCGCCATGCGCTTACCCGGGCTACCCGCGGCCAGCAGCACTGCCGCGGCCGAGGCGGCCTGACCCAGGCACACCGTCTGGATGTCGGCCCGTACGTACTGCATGGTGTCGTAGATCGCCATCAACGACGTGAAACTGCCACCGGGCGAGTTGATGTACATAGTGATGTCGCGGTCGGGGTCCAGCGACTCCAGCACCAGCAACTGAGCCATGACGTCGTTGGCCGACGCGTCGTCGACCTGGACGCCCAGGAAGATGATGCGTTCCTCGAACAGCTTGTTGTACGGGTTCGACTCTTTGACGCCCCAGCTGGAGTGCTCGACGAACGACGGCAGGATGTAGCGCGCCTGGGGCGCGAGCTCGGGGTTCATTCGGCTTCTCCGTTGATGTGTTCGGCGCGGGTGATGATGTGGTCGACGAATCCGTATTCCAGGGCCTCAGGGGCGGTGAACCACCGGTCGCGGTCGGAATCGGCCTCGATGCGCTCGATCGACTGGCCGGTGAATTCGGCGTTGAGCCGGAACATCTCTTTCTTGATGACGGTGAATTGCTCTGCCTGGATGGCGATGTCGGCCGCGCTACCGGTCACCCCGCCCAGCGGCTGGTGCATCAGGATGCGAGCGTGCGGCAGCGCGTAGCGCTTGCCCTTAGTGCCCGCGGCCAACAGGAACTCGCCCATCGAAGCCGCCATGCCCATCGCGTAGGTGGCGATGTCGCACGGGGCCAGCACCATCGTGTCGTAGATCGCCATGCCGGCGCTGATCGATCCGCCGGGCGAATTGATGTACAGGTGGATGTCTTTGTTCGCGTCTTCGGCGGCGAGCAGGAGGATCTGCGCGCACAGCCGATTGGCGATGTCGTCATCGACCTGCGACCCCAGGAAGATGATGCGCTCGGAGAGCAATCGCTCATAGACCGAGTCGGTGAGGTTCAGACCCATCGCGCTGGCGCGCATTTCAGTCCCACGGCTCACAGTGGGTTACCTGCTTTCTCGAGTTCCGTATTCACCGACACTAACCAACCGGG
>DASXJI010000519.1:0-5790 GCA_036497495.1 Mycobacterium sp. | reverse complement strand
GCCCGCCGGGATCTGATCGCCGGGCTCACGGTCGCCGCGGTGTCGCTGCCACAGGGCATCACCTATGCGTTGGTGGCCGGCGTCGACCCGAAATTTGGCGTGTACTCGTCGATCGTGGTGACCTTCGTCGCGTCGGTGTTCGGATCGTCCTCACACCTGGTCAACGGACCGACGAGCGCGATTTCGTTGCTGGTGTTCAGCTCGCTGGCATTCCTGGATCCCGAGAATCGCACCGTTTTGTTCGAGGCGCTGTTTCTGCTCGGCGTCCTCGTAGGCGTATTCCAGATTCTCATCGCCGTGTTCAAGCTCGGTGATCTGACTCGATATATCTCCGAATCAGTCATCCTCGGCTTCCTGCTGGCCGCAGCCATCCTGATCGGGATAGGTCAGCTCGGCAACGCGCTGGGGGTGAAGGACCAGGGCAACGGCCGGCAATCGGTGCTGAAACGTACTTACCTCACGCTGTTCCACGGTGATGCGCTGAACTACCGCGCGCTGGTCATCAGCACCGCGACCGTGGTGCTGGCGATCCTCTTGCGGCGGCTGGTGAAACGCTTCGGGTTGCCGCAACTCGACTTGCTGGCGACGCTGATTATCGCGGCCCTGATCGCGTATCTGGCCGGCTGGTCGACGGAAGGCCACACCGGAAAGACGGCGGTAACCCTGACCGCGAAAATTCCGCAGAGCCTGCCGCTGCCGCACATCCCGTCCGTGCAACTGAGCGAGGTAGGTCAGCTCTCCGAAGGTGCGCTGGCGATCGCCTTTATCGGACTGCTCGAGGCGCTATCGATCGCGAAAGCCATTGCCTATCAGAGCGGGCAGAAGATCGACTACAACCGGCAGATCATCGCGGAGGGCCTGGCGAACCTAACCGGCGGCTTCTTCCAGGCTCTGCCGGGCTCGGGTTCGGTGACGCGGTCGCCGATCAACTACCAGGCCGGCGCCGTGACCCGGTTCTCCGGCGTTATCGCATCGATCGGCGTCGCCGTAGTCGTGCTGTTGTTCGCACCGCTATTGCATTACCTGCCGCGGGCCGCGCTGGCCGGCCTGCTGTTGATCACGGCCGCAAGACTGATCGACATCAAGCGATTGAGCTACGCCATAAAGGCATCGCGCTACGACGCGGGACTCGTCCTTCTGACCGCGTTCACCGGCGTGCTGATCGACTTGGACACCGCGGTGCTGCTCGGTGTCGCGCTGTCGATCCTGTTGTTTGTGCCACGCGCGGCCAAGCTGAAGGCCAGGGAGCTAGTGGTGGCTCCCGAACGGGTGGTTCGCGAAAGGGTGCCCGGCGACCCGGTCGACCGGTCGATCATCATCTACGACTTCGAGGGCGAGCTTTTCTTCGGTGCAGCACCCGAACTCGAGCGTTATCTGGAAGCGCTGGGAGAGCGGATCAAAGAGGAGGACATCAAGTTCCTGGTGTTGCGGGTCAAGCGGGTGCGCCATCCCGACGCTGTTGTCATCGAGCGGATCGAGAAATTCGTGCGCGAAGAATCCGACGGTGGCGTGACCGTCCTGCTCGCAGGTGTGCAAGCCGACCTGTGGACGCTGCTGACGAATGTCGGATTCGACAAATGGTTCCCGTCCGAGCGGGTCTTTCCTGAAGAAGACGAGGAGTTCTCCGCAACGCTGAAGGCCGTCCGCTACGCGCACGCGTTACGTGGCTTCGACGAATCGGGCGCGCAGCTTCCGGCGGAGGCCGTCAGCACCAATGGTGATTCCAAGCACTACTACTACCTGGTCTGACCCGCGCGCCGTCCGCAGACGTATTCTCACCCAATGGCATTGGACGAGACGCATGAACCGGGAGTGAACGGGCGCCGATACGTCATCGTCGGGGCAGGAGCAATCGGCGGCACGGTGGGCGGAGTGCTCGCTCGGGCCGGTGTCGCCACTGTGCTGGTGGCCCGGGGCCGCCACGCCGAGGCGCTGGCGACCACAGGCTTGACGCTGAGGACACCCGACGGCATCTTCCACACGCCGGTCACCACGGTGACCGGCGCCGAGCATCTGCGGTTGACCTCCCACGACGTGCTGGTGTTCGCCACCAAGACCCAGCAACTGGACGCGGCGCTGCAGCAGTGGGTCGATCAGCCGGTCCACGGCCCCAACGGAATCATCGGTAGCGCCGGCGACCTGCTGCCGGCGTTGACCGCCCTCAACGGCGTCGTCGCCGAGGAGAAAGCGCTGCGCTATTTCCGGCGGGTGTTCGGTGTCTGTGTCTGGCTGCCTGCCGTATACCTTGAACCCGGGGAGGTCATCGTCCGGTCCTGGCCAGTGGTGGGCCAGTTCCACATCGGACGCTGGCCGTCGCACTGCAATTCGCCCGCCGACGGTGAACTGCTGGGCGAGGTGAACACGACGTGGAGCGCAGCGGGTATCCAGATGCGCGTCGTCGACGATGTGGCTCCATGGAAGTACAACAAACTACTGAGCAATCTGGGTAATTCGGTGGGCGCGCTGTCTGCTGACGGGGCCGAGACCAGCGAGGTCGTCGCGGCGCTGCGCCATGAAGGTGAGTACGTATTGCGGCATGCGGGAATCGAATTCACCTCGTTCGAGGTATCCACCGCGGCCCGAGTCGACGGACCAACGCCGCGACCGGTGCCCGGCTCGGATACCGGCGCAAGCAATTCCACCTGGCAGTCGCTGAGCCGCAACACCGGCAACGTCGAAACGGACTACTTCAACGGCGAGATTGTCCGGATCGCCCACCAGCACTGCATCGCTGCGCCGCTCAACGCCGCGTTGGCGCGTGCGTCGCGCGAAGCAGTACGCAATCAGCTTGGGCCGAGCCGCTTTTCGGCGGCGCAACTCTCAGAACTACTGGGCACCCCGTGACCATGCGCTAGAAGAAGAATCCGGCGTATGGCGCTTCATGTACCGCGAACAGCCGCTCGGCCGCCGCGAGCACGGACGGATTCTCCGGGTACGCCAGCCCGGCGACGGCCAGACTGCGCCATGTCGCGCCGCCGAGCAAGACGGCTGCCAGGCCGGCCACGCCAACGCGCAGTTGCGGGCGCCGGTCGGTTTGTTCGGCGCCGTCTCCGGTGATGGCCACGCTGATCGAATTGTCAGGCAGCAGCGGGTCGTCGACGGCGACGATGACATCCCCGTCGCCCTCGTATTGCCTTGCAGACAACGCCTTTTCGACATCGACGACGCGTAACCACGTTTCGTCGTGAGTGGCGGTCGCCCGCGCGGCGCGTCGGTCGAGCAGCAGCCATGGCAGCGGATCGTCGACCGGCAGCATCCAAAACACCACGCGATCAATGAGGTCGAGCCCGAGCAGAAATCGCAACAGTCCGAGGTAGGTGTTGGTGTCTGGTGCGAAGAAGTCTTCCACCGCGATGGTGCGCTGATCGCTGACAAACCATTTGTCGGTGTCGATCGGGCGGTAACGAGCGAACCCGGTTTCAGAGCCCGGCTCACCGTGCACTGCGACATACCAAGGCTGCGACGATGATTCAGACCGGAGCCGCGCACCCTGCCACCACACATCCGGACGGTCGATGGTTCCCGGACGTGACGACCGGTTCTGGTTGTAGATCCTGGGCAGTACGTCCCACACCCGCTCGGCCGCCAGCAGGCGCACCGGGCCCCCTGTCCCGAGACCGGGACGAAGTTCTGCTCGCGCCGTTTGGACCCCGATGGTTTGCGATGAACTTGCGACGCCGTAGCCGTACCGCTCGTAGATGGTTGCCTCCGAGGCCCGCAAGGTCGCGACGGTCTCGCCCCGCGCGGCGACGTCGTGCAGCTGATGACGCATGAGATCGGTGGCGACGCCTTTGCGGGTGAACGACGGCAGAACCCCGACGTGCGTGACAGCAGCGTGACCGACGATGGTTCCGCCGGGCAGGGTGAGCCCGCTCGTCACGGCATCGGCGGTGCCAACGAGTTGGTCCTTCACGAAGGCGCCGACGGTTCGGCCCCGTTCCAGCAAGGTGGTGATCTGCCCCGGTGCCAGACCCGCCAGGGGCGGGAATCCGATCATCGCGGTGCGGAACAGATTCGCCGCGGCAACCAGGTCGCCTTCGCTGTCGAGCACACGGATCTCGGTGGCCATACCGACATCATGTCTCGCAGCAGCTGCGTTAGCGAAGGCGCCTCGTTGACCGGACTCGATCTCGCTACGCCGACCAGTACCGCTGCTGCTGGACCACACGTTCCAGAAGGTCTGCTGCGAATCCCTGCGCGGTCGGTCGGCCTGCCTCGCCCGCCATGCCACGAGGGTATTGAGCGTGGGCTGCGTTCAGCGAGCCCGCAGTGCGGTGAGCGCGTGGCGCTCGGCGGCGTGATGGGCCTCGGATAGTGCGGTGTCCTCGGCATCGGGATCGGCTCGGAGGAAACTGCCCGAGCCGGGGGAGCCGCCGGAGCCGAGCTTGTTCATTTTCGTCGGCACCGGAGCGCCCTGATACTTCAGCGGTAACGGTCCCAGTGGCTGGTGCAGTTCGACGTACGCGCCGTGCGGCAATCGTTTGAGGATGCCGGTTTCGATGCCGTGCTCGAGGACGGCGCGGTCGCTGCGCTGCAGGCCTACACACCACCGGTAGGTGATGAAGTAGACGATCGGTGGCAGCACCACCATGCCGATGCGCCCGATCCAGGTGGTGGCATTGAGTGAGATGTGGAACTTCAGCGCGATGATGTCATTCATCGCCCCCAACGTGAGTACTAAGTAGAAGGCGATGGCCATCGCTCCAATGGACGTCCGCACCGGCACGTCCCGGGGACGCTGTAGCAGGTTGTGGTAGGCATAGTCTCCGCTGAACCGCTTCTCCAGAAACGGATAGATCGTCAGCAACACGAACACGATGCCCATGATCGTCGCGGCACCAACGGCTGCGGGCACCGTATGGTGGCCGATGTAGATCTCCCACGCCGGCCACAATCGCTGCAGGCCCTCGGTCCACATCATGTAGAAGTCCGGCTGCGATCCCGCCGACACGTGAGATGGCGTGTAGGGGCCCAGGTTCCAGATTGGGTTGATCTGCAGCAGCCCGCCCATCAGGCCGAGGACGCCGGTGGTCAGTGCGAAAAAGGCGCCGGACTTGACTGCGAAGATCGGCATGACGCGGACGCCGAGGACGTTGTTCTCGGTGCGGCCGGGGCCGGCGAACTGGGTGTGCTTCTGGAACCACACCATCGCCAGGTGTGCGCCGATCAGCGCGAGAATGATCGCCGGCAGCACCAGGACGTGCAGCGCGTAAAGCCGGGGAATCAGCGTGGTGCCCGGAAAATCGCCGCCGAAAAAGGCCCAGTGCAGCCAAGTGCCAATCACCGGGAATCCCAGCATGATTGACGAGAGTGCGCAGCGCAGACCGATGCCGGACAACAAATCGTCGGGCAGCGAGTATCCGAAATAACCCTCGAACATGGCCAGGATCAGCAGCAGCGAACCGATGACCCAGTTGGCTTCACGCGGCCGGCGGAACGCTCCGGTAAAGAAGACGCGAGCCAGATGGACCATGATCGACGAGGCGAACATCAGTGCGGCCCAGTGGTGTACCTGGCGCACGAAGAGCCCACCCCGTACCTCGAGCGAGATGTTGAGCGCCGACTCGTAGGCGCGCGACATCTCCACACCGCGCAGTGGTTGGTACGTCCCGTGATAGGGGACCTCGATCATGGACGGGTCGAAGAACAGCGTCAGATAGATGCCGGTGACCAGCAGAACGACGAAGCTGTACAGCGCGATCTCGCCGAGCAGGAACGACCAGTGCGTCGGGAAGACCTTATTGAGCTGGCGCCGTAGTGCGGCCGAAGGGTGGTATCGCGCATCCATGT
>DASXJI010000518.1:0-3358 GCA_036497495.1 Mycobacterium sp. | reverse complement strand
CATGTCTTGGGAATGCCGAGGAGCTACTGATGGCATCACTGTTCGACCTGACCGGCCGCTCGGCATTGGTCACCGGACAGGTGCTGCAGGTGGATGGCGGCATGGTGATGTGATGCCGGAGAACCGAGGGCCGCTGACGGGTATCACCGTGGTGGCCTTGGAGCAGGCCGTCTCGGCGCCGATGTGCACCCGGGTACTCGCCGATTTCGGCGCGCGGGTCATCAAGGTCGAAAATCCCGAGGGCGGAGACTTCGCCCGCTACTACGACGAAGTCGTCAACGGGCTTGCTGCGCACTTCGTCTGGGCCAACCGCGGCAAGGAATCGGTGACGCTCGACCTGAAAACCGAGGCAGGGCGCGACATCCTGCACCAACTGCTGGACCGGGCCGACGTGCTGGTGTCCAACCTCGCCCCAGGCTCGGTGTCCCGCCTCGGCTTCGGCGCCGCCGATCTGGAGCAGCGCCACCCGAACGTGATCGCGGTCGAGATCGACGGATACGGCCCGGGCGGACCGTTGTCCCATAAACGGGCCTACGACCTGCTCGTCCAGGCGGAATCCGGCGCCTGCGCCATCACCGGCAATCCAGGCGCGCCGGCTAAACCCGGCCCACCGGTGGCTGACATCAGCACCGGGCTGTATTCAGCGCTATCGATTCTGGCGCTGCTGTATTCACGCGACGCACAGTCGACGCCCCGGCAGCACGGCAACGCGATAGGGCTCAGCCTGCTCGACACCATGACCGAAGTGATGGGGTATCCGCTCACCTACACCCAGTATTCCGGTATCGACCAGCAGCCATTGGGCATGAGCTCGCCCGCGGTGGCGCCCTATGGCGCGTACCGTACTGCCGACGGTCAGACAGTCGTTCTGGGCACCACCAACGACGCTGAATGGCAACGGCTTTCACGGCAGATCATTCAAAGGGACGATCTCGCCGACGACCCACGGCTGGCCCGCAACTCCGGTCGCTGCGCGCATCGTGACACCTTGGACGAGGCCATCGGCGCCTGGTGCTCGGCGCACGACCTGGACCACGTGCAGAAAACGGCGGACGCCGCGGGGATCGGCAACTCGCGTTACAACCTGCCGAGCGAAGTTCTGGTTCACCCTCAGCTGACCGCGCGCGACCGTTGGCGGCAGGTCGAAACACCCGCCGGGCCGATTCAGGCGTTGCTGCCACCGCCCGTCATCGCCGGCTACCAGGCTCCGATGGGCGCGGTCCCCGGACTCGGGCAGCACACCGATTCGGTTCTCGCCGAACTCGGTATCGGTGCCGACGAGATCGACGGACTGCGAGGGCAAGGCGCCATCGGAGTGGCGTACTCCTGATGTCCGACCAGCCCGTGCTGCTGTGCAGCGACCGCGACGGTGTGCGGACTCTGACGCTGAATCGGCCGCGTCGCAAGAATGCGATCAACCGTGAGCTCTGGGTCGCGCTGGCCGAAGCGCTCACTGCTGCCGACAAAGACCGCGGTGTGCGCGCGGTGGTGATCACCGGTGCCGAGGGAGCATTTTGTTCCGGTGCCGATATCTCGACGCCGGACGACAGCCATCCCGTCCACAAGCTGCAGCGGCTGACCGACGTCGCGCTGGCACTGCACGAGTTGTCGGTGCCCACCATCGCCAAAGTCAACGGCGTCGCGGTCGGTGCCGGGTGGAACCTGGCACTGGGCTGCGACCTGGTGGCAGCGACACCCGAATCGACCTTCTCGCAGATCTTTTCCAAGCGCGGCTTGTCAGTGGATCTCGGCGGCTCATGGCTGCTGCCGAAAATCGTTGGCCTGCAACAGGCCAAACGACTAGTGCTGATGGCCGAGACCATCGACGCCGCCGAGGCGCACGCGCTGGGCTTGGTCACGTGGATGGTGGATGCCGGCGGGATCGACACCTTCGTCGCAGACGTCGCCGAGCGGCTGGCGGCCGGGCCACCGGTTGCGTTGGCGCACAGCAAGGCGCTGCTGAACGAGGGCGTAGACCGGACCATGCGCGATGCGCTGGCCAACGAAGCGCGCGCGCAGGTAGGTAACTTCGCCACGGTCGATTCAGCGGAAGCGTATGCGGCTTTCGCCGAAAAGCGGGACCCGTCGTTCACGGGACAATGGGCGGTCAAGAGATCGGAGCAGGAAAATGCGTGAAACAGTCATCGTCGAGGCCGTGCGGACGCCGGTCGGCAAGCGCAACGGTGGATTGTCGACGATGCACGCCGCCGACCTGTCGGCCATCGTGCTGACGGAGCTCGTGGAGCGCACCGGAATCGACCCGGACATCATCGACGACGTCGTTTGGGGATGTGTGTCTCAGGTCGGCGACCAGTCCAGCAACATCGGCCGCTACGCAGTGTTGGCGGCGGGCTGGCCCGAAAGCATCCCAGGCACAACGATCAACCGGGCCTGTGGTTCCAGCCAGCAGGCTCTCGACTTTGCGGTGCAAGCGGTGATGTCGGGCCAGCAGGACGTGGTGGTGGCCGGCGGCGTAGAGGTGATGAGCCGGGTGCCACTAGGTTCGGCGAGGGCCACTGGGCAGCCCTACGGTCCCAAAGTGCTTGAACGCTATAGCGGTTTCTCATTCAACCAGGGTCTGTCGGCGGAGATGATCGCCAAGCAGTGGGGGTTCTCCCGAACCCGGCTCGACGAGTATTCCGCGACGTCCCATGAGCGGGCCGCAGCGGCGCAGGACAACGGCGCCTTCACCGACCAGATCGTTCCGGTCTTCCCCACTCAAGAAGACGACGGCGCCGTCGTCACCGCGGACGAAGGGATACGGCGGGGCACCACGGTCGAGAAATTGGCGGGCCTGAAGCCCGCATTCGACGACGCGGGCGTGATCCATGCCGGGAATTCGTCCCAAATCTCCGATGGCGCAGCGGCATTGCTGGTCATGACGTCGCAAATGGCGGTCGAGCTGGGCCTCACGCCGTTGGTGCGATACCGGGCCGGCGCCGTGACCGGTGCGGATCCGGTGCTGATGCTCACCGGGCCCATCCCGGCCACCGAGAAGGTGCTGAAGAAGACCGGTGTCTCGATCGGCGAGATCGGTGCATTCGAGGTCAACGAGGCCTTCGCGCCGGTGCCGCTGGCCTGGCTCGACGAGACTGGCGCCGACCCGAATCTGCTCAATCCGCTCGGCGGAGCGATTGCGCTCGGTCACCCGCTGGGCGCATCAGGCGCCGTTCTGATGACTCGTCTGGCGTATCACATGCGCGACAACGGAATTCGATTCGGGCTGCAGACCATGTGCGAAGGCGGCGGCACTGCCAACGCCACGCTCGTCGAACTTGTTGCCTGACGGGGGAATTCATGCGCCGGGACCTCTTCACCGAAGACCACGAAGCATTCCGCGAGCTGGCCCGCGATTTCG
>DASXJI010000517.1:0-2140 GCA_036497495.1 Mycobacterium sp. | reverse complement strand
ATCGGTGATCGCCTCCTCGAAACCTACGCCGAAATCGCCGAAGGTCACCGATGAGCTGGGTGGGCGGTAGGCGCCGAAACGTCGTTCAGGGGGTGGTCGGGCTCCTGCTCGTCGGTCAACTGGCCACGGCGTCGGCGATCGCCGGCTCCCCGGCCGCGCTGCCGCGGGCGCCGTTGACTATCGCTGTCGTCGGCGATCAAAACACCGCCGGAATCAAAAACCGAGTGGTCTGGCCGACGCTGATAGCCGCAAGAACCGGTTGGTCGGTGTCCAATTTTGCGCTGCCCGAAGCGGGCTTCGCGGCAGACGGAATGGGCGGACAAGCCTTCACTTACCAGGTTGACCGCGCGCAAGCGGGGCACCCGCAGGTCATTCTGCTTGTCACGGGCACCGCCGACGCCTCAGTGTCGGAAATGGAGGCGGTCACGGTAGGCGCCGCAGACGCGATCAACAAGATCATCCGCGGTGGCGAGCAACCAGCTGTGGTCGGTCCCATTTGGTACGAGACACCCGTTCCGGATTCGGTGTGGCGTGTCAACGAAGCCGTGCGCAAGGCGGCCGAGCAGGCCGGCGTACCTTTCCTCGACGCCCTGGATCCACCTTTGCTGACCAAAGATCAAATGCATCCTGACCTCAGCGGACCGAGCGATGTGGGCCAATCCGTAATTGCCGACAAGATCGAGGCGTGGCTGAGACCGCAGGTCGTACGATGACCAGGACGCGTTGGTTCGACATCGCTGCGATCGCGCTCTCTATCGCCATCGCCGTCGGCATTGCTGATGTTTCGTGTTCCGCCGGAGTTGGCACGCCCGTTGCGGCTCCGTCCGAGTTGGCAAACCAACAAGCATCGACTGGTGCCCGAACCCGGCCGCTCGCGTTGTTCAGCGGCGATTCCTACACCGAGGGCAGCAGTTCCGCGGAGATGTCCTATGGATGCAGGGCGGTTGCCCAAATGGACTTGTTGTGTGCCGTTTCGGCGACAGGGGGAACCGGATATGTCAGCGGCGGGGACGCCAACAGATGGGTCGAGCCGGACGTCGGAAAATCGCTATCCATCAGCGAGCGCATTCCCCACCTGGCCGCCAAATATGATCCGGCCGTTGTGATACTCGACGGCGGCCGAAACGACGAATTCCCACCGCGCGAGGACGTGTACGCCGCGATGGTATTGACGATTAAGGAAGTCCGCCGCACGTGGCCAGAGGCGCCAATCGTCTTCATACGGCCGAGGTTTCTCGCCAAGCCCGGCGATGATTTGGGCTTCGACAACGAATTCATGGCACGTCTGGAGTCAGAGCCGGCCACCGAGGGCGTGGCTTTCATCGATCCGATCGGTTCTCTTGCCGATACCAACACCTCGGGACTGCTGGCGTCGGACCGGATTCACCCGAATCGCGAGGGCGAGCAGCGTTTGACTGAGGCTCTCCTCGACTCACTCGTTTCGCACCTGCACCACGTGGGCTCGTCGTGATGAACGCGGCAGTTACCGCTTACATTGGCGTCCTCCGCACTCGATGGCGGTGGTTGGTGTGGGGCGTCTTGATTCTGTTGGCGGCCACCACTTTTCTTCTGATCCTGGCGCCCCCGATGTATCGCACGCACGCGATGGTGTTCGTACGGACTCCAGGCGATGTCAGCCGAGTGCTGGACGGGGGTGACTCCTACGCGAACGGACGCGCGAAAACCTACGCGGCCCTCGCCGGAAGCACGAGCGTGTCGGCCCGCGTCATCACCCACCTCGGCGTGGCCATCGATCCCCAGACCCTGTCCCAGCGCATCACGGCGGCCAATCCGCCCGGTACCGCACTGATCAACATCACTGTCGGCGCCCCCTCCGCCGCGGAAGCTCAGCGCACCGCGAACGTGTTCCTCTCCGAGTACGAAGCGACGGTGCGCGCTCTGGAGTCGGTACCCGGGTCCCTGGTCCCGCGGGCCGAACTCGTCGTCGTCGACCCGCCCAGCCAACCGGTCCGCGTCGTCGCCTGGGGTGCGCCGATCCCGGTCGTGCTGTTAGGTACCGCGCTGATCGGCCTTGTCTTGGGCGCAGCGGCGGCGGTGCTTCGCTCTGTCTTCGACGGCTCGGCGGGCGATCGGCTGGACGCCTCAGAGCTCACCGGGGCGGAGATGGTCGCGTCCAGCG
>DASXJI010000516.1:0-4055 GCA_036497495.1 Mycobacterium sp. | reverse complement strand
GGCGGAGCGGTGGACACCGCATCCAGGCACCCTTCGGCAACCGCGTGTTCGATGCTGTCGCCCAATTTCGGGCAGGATCGAGTCCGCGCGCTGTGCTCCCCGGTCGCGCGTAGTTCGGCGAAATAAGCGCAGCGCCGCGATGCTTCGGTATTCCACTGCACCGCAGTGTGTCCCGGCCCCAGCCGCTTGACGTTCACCGTCGCGTGGCAGAACCGGCAGTCGACCGGCTGCAGGCCCGATGTCAGATAGCGGGTGCGGTCGGCCTGAGTAGCCGCCACGACTGCAGCTGCGCGCTCCGGATCATCAGCGAAAGCCGGTGCCTTGGACCAGGATCCGCCGCGTCTACCGTTGGCGGCCGCAGCCGGATCGTCGTGGCTGTCGTGATCGCCATGGAGCATCAGCATCGACCGAGCTAACCGGTCGACGTCGGGCGGCTGATTGTCCGGGTTCATTGCGGAACCTGGGTCGGCTGTCCTTCCGACTCAGACTGCTTTTGCAGATTCTGGTCGACCTCCACATGCCACTTCTCGTTGGCGATGGTGGTGTCGACCTCGATTTCGAAGCGGTCGGTCATATCCGGCGTGACATCGGCGACGTCGACGTAGAACTGCTGATACCACCGCCGCATCTGATACACGGCGCCGTCTTCTTCGACCAGCAGTGGGTTGTCGATACGAGTCTTGTGCTTCCAGATTTCGACGTCCTGCAGAAAGCCCTTGCTAACGCCCTCGGTGAAGACGTTGGCCAGCTTCTCGGTCATCTTTTCGTCCATGCCCTTGGGCTTTTCGACGATGACGCCCCACTGCAGCATGAACGAGTCCTGGGTCACCGGGTAGTGGCAGTTGATCAGGATCGACTCGGCCTTGTAGTCGCCGTATTTGTTGTGCAGCCAGTTGATCATGAACGACGGGCCGAAGTAGGACGCCTCCGAATCCAGGTGCGCTTCACCATATGAGGTGCCCAGATCATTGATGTCAGGACGGCCGACGTTGTGCAGATACTGCGAGGCGACGTGACCTTCGAAAACGTTCTTGAAGTACGTGGGCAGACCGAAGTGGATGTAGAAGAAGTGGGCCATGTCGGTGACGTTGTCGATGATGTCGCGGCAGTTGGAGCCCTCGATCAGGATCGAGTTCCAACGCCATTCGGTCCACTCGTCGTTGGCCGCCTCGGGAATCTCCGGGATCTGCACCTCGGGCTGCGGCGGGTTCTTTTCGTGGTCGTGCCAGACGAACAGCAGGCCGCCGCGCACGTCGGTCGTCCAGGACCGGGTGCGGGCCAGTCGAGGAGTCCGCTTGGCGTAGGGCACCAACTTGCATTTGCCGTCACCGCCCCAACGCCAGTCGTGGAACGGGCAGGCGATTTCGTCACCCTTGACGGTGCCCTGCGACAGGTTGCCGCCCATGTGCCGGCAGTAGCCGTCCAGCACGTGCACGTCGCCGTGCGAGTCGGCGAACGCCACCAGGTGCGTGCCGAATGCCTCGACGCCGTGGGGCTCACCGTCCAGGAAATCCTTGACCGGGCCAAGGCAGTGCCAGCCGCGGGCATACCGGTCGGGCAGGGTGCCGGCGTCGATCTCGCGAACAGCGGCAGTCTCGGTCGCCATGACGCCTCCAGGTTTCTTGGCTTCTAACTAGAACACGTTACAGTTTTTGGCCGGGATCGCGCAATGACACGGACATTTACGGTCCGGCAATCGGCGCATCGTTGCCGGTTACCCGGCCTGCGGTATATCTGAACGATGCCGCTGTATTCGTTCGAAGGTCGATCGCCGCGGGTCGATCCCACCTCTTTCGTCGCCCCAACCGCCACCTTGATCGGCGATGTGACGGTCGAGGCCGGCGCGTCTGTGTGGTTCAACACCGTGCTGCGCGCCGACTACGGACCCGTGATCGTCCGTGAGGGCGCCAACGTGCAGGACGGGTCGGTACTGCACTCACCGCCCGGCATCCCGGTCGACATCGGCCCCGGAGCGACCGTGGCGCACATGTGCATCATCCACGGCGCCCATATCGGCGCCGAGGCTCTGATCGCCAACCACGTCACCGTCCTCGACGGCGCGGTGATCGGCGCACGCAGCCTGATCGCGGCGGGCGCGGTGGTGACCGGCGGCACCAAGATCCCCGACGAGGTACTGGTGGTGGGAGCGCCAGCCACCATCAAGGGCCCGATCGCGGGGACCGGCGCCGAGATGTGGGTGAAGGTGAACCCGAAGGCGTACCAAGATCTGGCCCAGCGCTATCTGACTGGGCTGGAACCGATTTAGGCTTGTCGCATCCAGTCCGGTGTCACTGCGAGCGCATTGCGGTGGCGGTATTCGGCGATGGCTTTGAGGTTTTTCATCTCCAGCAGGTGACCCGCGCCGAACATGTCCCAGAAGTCCCCTACCCATACCGGCCGCTCCGGTGGGCTGGCGTCTGGATACGGATTGCGGTCGTAGAACGGATGGTGACAATTCGTCCACAACACCACCGAGCCCGGCTTGTCCAGCACGGTTTGCGCGTCGATGACGCGCATCAGGTAGATCATCCACAGATGCTTGCCCTGGTCCCAGGCGCAGTGATAGTCGACGGTATGGCCCTGCTCACTGGCCACCGTGCGGACATAGATTTCGGTCTCCGACCCCAATCGGTCGTAGGCCTGCCACAGTCCTGGCTCATCGGTCTCGGTGAACCCCCGCAGACTGTACGTCCACTCCTCCAAGCAGCGGGTATCGGCCATGTAGGCAAACAACTCATCGGGCGGACAGTCGATGTAGTCGTTGATCGTGATGTATTGGCCGAACACCTCGTCGTGCGGATACACCGAATGCATCATCTCCATGATCATCGGGGTGGCCGTCTCCCGCGGGCTGGTCTCGATTCGAGTTATTCCATCGATCGGCTGGGTGCTGCCGGTGTGGGCGACGATATCTTCAAGCGCGGGCAGTGGCATCGGATCGGTCTCCTTCATAAGCGAACGACGATGAGTCCACGGGGTTCGGCGTAGGTGATAGCGCAGGTGATAAGGAAAGCAGCTCCTGTCAAAAGCGTTGCAAATGGGCAGATTTCGCTGGTAACGAGCTGAACCGATTATACACATGTAGTTAATCTGTGGACCCCGACCTTGTGCACGCGATTTGTGGCAGATTACCGATCACGACGCAGATTCCGCACGGTTGAACCGATTGGGGTTCAGACTCGTTGTATTGGAACCAGCGCCTTTGCGACGCGGTCGCAGGGAAGTGGCAGTCGGTCGCGCACAACTCGCCGCGGCCGACTCAATGCTGCGCTCTTGCGGGAGGACCATGAACACACGACCCGACACCCGTGATGCGCCAAGTCACTCGCTGACAATCGAGCTCCGCGATGTTGTTCGCGAATACCGGGTCGGCGGTCAGAACGTGCGTGCACTCGATGAGATAAGCCTGCGATTCGAGGGCGGCACGTTTGTGTCGATAGTGGGGCCGTCGGGCGCGGGCAAAAGCACGTTGCTGCATCTGCTCGGTGCCCTGGACTCGCCCGATTCCGGGTCAATCACCTTCGACGGTGAAGAGATCGGACACCTCAGCGACGAAGAACAGTCAAAATTCCGCCACCATCGCGTCGGGTTCGTCTTTCAGTTCTTCAACCTGCTGCCGACCCTGTCGGCATGGGAGAACGTCGCGGTCCCGAGACTGCTTGACGGCGTCCGGCTGGGCAAGGTCAAGTCGGATGCGGTTCGGCTGCTGGACCGGGTTGGGCTCGGCAACCGGACCCAGCATCGGCCGGCGGAACTGTCGGGCGGTCAAATGCAACGGGTGGCAGTGGCCCGGGCGTTGATGATGGATCCATCGCTGATCCTCGCCGATGAGCCGACCGGTAATCTCGACTCCGCCACGGGTGCTTCGATTTTGACGCTTCTTGGTGAGGTGGCGCGCGAAGACGGCGACAGTCGGCTAGTGGTGATGGTGACCCACAACTCCGATGCTGCGGCCGCGACGGATCGGGTCATCACCCTCCAAGACGGACGTGTCGGCTCCGACGAGCACTCAGTGGTGCCGGGATGAGACCGGGCTCGGCGATCGCTGCCTCGGC
>DASXJI010000515.1:0-12861 GCA_036497495.1 Mycobacterium sp. | reverse complement strand
ACCGACAGCAGCCGGGTGGCCACGAAGCTGGCGGCCTGGCTGGTGTAGACGGGCACGTAGCCGTCGGTGTGGCCGCTCCACTGGTTGCCCTGGCCGGCGTGGCAGATCGGGTCTTCGGGGTTGCAGTAGTCGACGGCCTTGGCGCCGAACATCGCGCTCTGTGCCGCGATCGTTCCGCCGCTCCGGTCGGCCGGGTTGCCGAACGTGGTGACCGCGATGACGTGGCTGGCGTACTGCGGCGGCAGCGAATCGCCCCAGCCGACGCCGCCGATGTGCGTTCCGGTGACGATGTCGACCACCGACGCGCCTTGCGAGTATCCGCCGAGCACCTGCGGGGTGGCCGGGCATTTGTCGGCCACGTCCTTGATGTGCTTGATCGCGTCCTTGGCGCCGTCGTTGCCGTGCAGCTGCAATAGGGTGGCCCGGTAGTTGACCGGATAGGCGTCGATCTTCTTGCCGGTGTTCTGGCGCAGGCTGTCGACGAGGGCCTGGCCGACGAGTCCAAGCCCGTTTGGCTCGTCGGTACCGCGGGCGAACGTCACCGCGACGTCCGGGCAGTTGTCGGCCGCGGCCGACGGCACCGCGCCCTGAATTGCGCTCGGTGCGACCGTCAGGATGCCAGCGGCCAGCACCGCGGCGGCCCCCAGGCCGGCCCAGCGGAAGCCGCGTGACCAGGCACGACGGGATGCGAACAGGGTCCTGCGACTAATGCTCACCAGGCGATTCTACGGATTTTCCGGCGTTGGGCATATCCACGATTTTTGGGGTCTGGCTGTGGATCGCCGAGGGCCGGCGACGTGACCAGCACATATCGTCGTGCGGGATGGCATACGAACCGACCACGAGGCTCCACATCAGCGGGTACCGATTTATGCGGCGCCGCATCGAGTGCGCGCTGCTGGGCAGGGACCTCCGCTCAGTGAACGAGCCAATGCGCGCGCCTGCACAGTCGTTGATGACCGGGCTGGCGTTGGCGGTCATTCTGCTGGCCGGTTGCGTGGTGCTGGCCCTTCTGCGTCCGCAGCCAGAATTGTCGACGGCGCCGATACTGATGGAGAAGCGGTCGGGGGCCCTCTACGTTCGGTTGGGCGAGACGCTGCATCCCGTGCTGAACCTGGCTTCGGCCAGGTTGATCGCGAAGACAAACGCCGACCCGCAGCCGACAGTCGCGATGGCGCTTGGTCGCGCCAGAAGGGGTCCGCTGCTGGGTATCCCTGGCGCCCCGCAGTTCTTGGGTAGACCACTCGGTGAAGACGAATTGCGTTGGACAGTGTGCGACAGCCGTGACGGTACGACCGTTGTGGTTGGCCGCGGCGAAGGCCCGCAGTCCCATATTCTTGCCCGCGATCAGACCTTGCTTGTCAGGCCGTCGTCCGAAGGATCGACCTACCTCCTCTACGGGGGTCGCCGGTCTGTGGTGAACCTTGCTGACGCCGCGGTCGAGCGCGCACTCGGACCCGGGGGTCAGGTCCCAAGAACGGTGTCGGCCGTCCTGCTGAATGTCATCCCGGAGGCGCCGCCTTTGACCGCGCCGCGAATTCCTGATGCTGGCATTCGCGGCTCGAGTTCGCTTCCGGGTTTTCCGGTCGGCAGCGTGCTGCGGGTGACTCGAACAGGCGGCGACGAGTTTTACGTCGTTCTTACCGACGGCGTTCAGCGTGTTGGACAACTCGCCGCCGATCTCGTGCGATTCACCAACCCGCAGGGCACCCGGACCGTGATGTCCGTCGCCCCTGACGTGATACGCAGCGCTCCGGCGGTGACGCGGCTGCCAGTGTCTGGGTTCCCCGACCAAGCCAAGACTCCGCCGCCTTCCGACGATGGGACGCTCTGCGCGGGCTGGACTTATGCGGCGTCGGGCAATATCGACGTCTCGTTTTCGGTTGGGGGACTACCCCTTTCGGATGGCGAGGTGCCGGCATCCTTGGCGCAGGCGGACGGAAAGGATCCAGCCGTCGACGCCGTCTACCTCCCACCAGGGCGTAGTGCGTATGTCCGCGCGACCGGCCTGTCTGGCGGCAATGTTCGGGCAGGTACGCGATATTTCATCTCCGACACCGGTGTTCGATACGCCGTCCGCGACGACGACGCGGCACATGACCTCGGAATGCCCGACGCGATGATCGCGGCACCCTGGCCAGTACTGGCCAAGTTGCCTGCCGGGCCGGAACTGAGCAGGGCCAATGCCTCAGTCGCGCAGGATGTTCCGACTCCTACCCGATCGGACCTGGGTTCGTCGTAGCCGCGCCGACATTCCGCCTAGCGCCAGCACTACCGCCAATAAGCCACCGCAGATCGCTGCCCCGTTGAACGCCGCGTTCCGGGCGCGGTGGTCCGGCGGGGCGACACGGGACGGCTCAAGGATCGGCGCCGATATCCGGGCTGGCGGAGCGGGTGGTGCGGTCGGAGTGTCGGTACTGACCGCGGCAAGGACGTCCACCAAGCCCACGCCGACCAGCGGATTCCAACCGCCGGGCGGATGATGGGCGGTGGCCTTGATGCGTTGCATCACCTGACGAGCCGTCCACGTCGGGAATCGAGAGCGGATCAGCGCCGCCACACCAGTGACTACCGGCGCGGCGTAACTGGTACCCGACAGCGGAGTCGAACCCTGTTGTCCATCAACGGCGTTAGCTAATCCACCACCGGTTGAGCTCAGTGACACCACCCCTTCGCCAGGTGCAGCGACATCCACCCACGGCCCAGCTATGGTGAATGCCGACGGTTCGCCGCGGAGGTTCACCGAGCCCACCGTCAGCACATAGTCGTCGTACCAGGCAGGGCTCACGACCACCGTCGCTGAGTCCCGTGTCGCATCGGCTTGCTGAGTGGGGCACTGCCCGGCGCCGACGTTCCCGGCAGCGACCACGACAACGGTGTTCTTGACGTCGACGGCGTAGGACAGCGCCGCGCCGAGTGCGCGATCGTCGAGCGCTGACCCGGCACGGGCGCATGCGACCGAGGAGATATTGATGACCGAGGCGCCGAGGTCAGCGGCAGTACGTACCGCCCGCGCCATGGTGTCGACGTCCCCGAAGCCGGCGGCGGATGGATCAGCAGCGGGTCCGAACTTCGTGCTGGACTGCCTGATGCTGATCAAATCAGCTTCGGGCGCGACGCCGCTGAAGTCATCTTTGTGATTGGGATCCGCTGTGGCGGCGATGATTCCGGCTACTGCCGTACCGTGGCCGTCGCAATCCTGGGTACCGTCGCCGGTGAACACATAATCACCGCCGGCCACCAGGCGAGACAGTCGCGGGTGCGTCGATACGCCTGTGTCGATGACGGTCACTCGCTGGCCCGACCCGCGGGTCAGCCGCCAAACCTGCTGCAGGTCAAGGCCGGCAAGTTGGGTGGCGTCGTCGGGTGGGTTGGCGTTACGTGTCATCGAGGGCACTGCGCAGATCTCGCGCTGCACGGTCGGTTGCGGTGGGCTTGGCGGGGCCGGCTGGGGGAGTCGACTGTTATCGATCGGCGGCGGTGATACCGCTTGTGCGGGCGATGCGGCACATTGCGGTATCGCCGCGACTAAGGCAACCACCATGCAATGGAGGGCGCGCCATCCCGCTGTTGTCACGACAGGTTCAAGCTACGTGTTGCGCCATACAGCCCGCAGAGCGAAACGGCCAGCGGGACAACAACGGCGAATGCGAGGTACTCCAGCAGTTCGACACTTCGCCGCCCGATAGGGGAGACCGTCGTCGTATCGCGGACTGAAGCCAGGCACAGTGCGATGGCACCCAGCATCAACGACACCGCGGCGACATGGACCGCCCATTGCGGGTACGCAGCAGCAGCAGCCACCAGGACAGCGCTGACGGTGGCTATCCCACAGATGATGAGCGGAACGGATCTCGCAAGGTCTCGGTGTGCGCGAGCCCGCAATAGCAGGACGCCGCCGGCCACGGTGGCGAACAGGAGGCCGGGAAATCGTGGCTCGCCGGTCAGGAACGATCCCAGTGCTGCGCCGATTGCCCCCAATGCTGCCGAGGCCGAGAAGGCGGCGGTCAAGCTGGTAAGCCACGCACGGGCACGGATTGCCCTGACATTCAGGAAATGTGGATCGGAGGACCGCACATCTACGGTGGGTTCCGTCGTAGATGGGGACAGGCGCGCAAGCGTGACCGACAGCGGTGCGGATGCTTCGACGAACGCCAACGATATGGCTGTGAACGCTGCGCCGATAGCCTGCAGTGGGATAGCGGTGATCGTGGCTACCATGGCAGCAGTCGCACCGGTCGCCGCAAACGTCACTAACGCGGTGAATGCTACTGCGTAGTTAGAGATCACGCGCATGGCCGCCGCACACGTTGCGGCAGCCGCTGCCGCGAACAGCGCGTTCGGAGCGCCGGGGCCACCGGGTACGAGAAGTAGGCCTGCCAGCGCGGCAAAGCTCGTGGCCAGCGCGCCCAGTATCAATCCTATGGACTGTTCGCGGGCGACACGATACGCAATGGCTGCCGCCAGCAGAGACAACAGCGCGATCGTTGCGGCAACGCCGGCGCAGCCGGCGCGATGATCGTTGTTCGCGTGAAACACGGCTCCGGTCAGCACCGTTGCGGCTACGCCAGCCAGCCACGTAGTGGCCAGCGAGCCCGCCAGCCGAGCCCCTCGCCGAGTCCAGCACGCCGCCATCATCGAGACCGACGCCGACACCGCTTCCGCTTCATCATCGAAACGCGGGACCATCAATTCAGTCGGCGAGCTTGTCAGAAGCAACGCGGCGCCATCTCGAATCCCTAATTGGGCCAGTGTCTTCGACGGGTCCAGCGCGTTGCTGCCCGGAAGCGAGAGCTGGTAGTGAACAGCGAGCGCCCCGGCGCGAAATCCACTACTGCGAGTCAAGAGGTCGACGATCGGTGGAATCAGCAATCCGATAGGCGTTGCCGCGGACAACACCAGATCGACGCGAGCGGGTTCGGCATCAATCGATAGCCGACGCACTCCTCCGCCGCCCGGATGAGATCCGCCATTTCGGGTGGGTACTGCCAATGCGTGGTGCACATCGACCTCCGTTCGCCAATACGGACGCTAGCCGGGATGTCGGTGCCGCCTATGCGTCGATCCACAGGCGACTTGCCGCTGACGTCGACCGTGCTTACCGTGCCAAACGCATCCGGCGAAGCGGTTGCGTTCGGATATTGGAGGGTTGGATGCGGTCGTTCGAGAGTGGTGCAACTGCGGAGCACGCGCCCGCCGAACGAGTGCCCCGGCGGCCATACGACACCGGGGACGTCGTCGTCGCCGCACCACAAGAAGTAGCCCGGCAGGCGCAGCTGAGTCCAATGGTCCGGTTTCTACCGATCGTCACGGCGATCGCGACGGCGGCCGCGATGACGGTGGCTTACTCTTCTCGGTCGGCGGTAGCGCGAAATCCAGCGTTCTTGATTTTCCCGTTGATGATGCTCGTGTCCACGGTGACGACAGTCGTTTCCAACGCGGATCGGCGCCGCGGCGCGATTAATGCCGAGCGCGCAGATTACCTGGGTTACCTGTCCGACGTGCGGGCCGGAGTCGTCAATACGGCTACGGCACAGCATCAGTCGCTGTTCTGGTGCCATCCGGATCCCGACTCGCTATGGACCCTGGTGGGTGGTTGCCGGATGTGGGAGCGGCGAGCTTCGGACTCAGATTTTTGTCAGGCGCGAATCGGACTTGGAACTGTGCCGCTTGCCACGCGGTTGGTCCCGCCGACCATCGAGACTGTCAGACGGCTGGATCCGGTCGCCGTGAACGCGCTACACCGATTTCTGCGCACCCACTCGACAGTCCCGAACGTCCCCATCACCCTCGCGCTGCGCGAAGTGGCGGCCGTGAGCGTCGACGGCGACATGACCCGCGCGCGTGCATTGTTGCGCGCGATAGTCTGTCAACTGGCTGTTATGCACAGCCCGCGGCTGGTATTGATCGCCGCCGCTGTCAGCGACCACAACAGAAGCCATTGGGACTGGTTGAAATGGCTGCCGCACAATCGACATCCCTACATCAATGACAACCTCGGGCCCGCGCGGCTGGTGTATGCGTCGCTGGCGGCGGCGATCGAAGCACTCGCCGACGTGACGACAAACCGACTGCCCGCCGATCCGCTGTTGCCGCACGCTGTGGTCGTCGTCGACGTTGGCCTTGGCGACAGCGAGCGAGGGAACAGCGCGGCCGGCAAAGCCATTACGACGCTGGCAATCGACGACACTGCACCTGTTGGGACGCTGAGATTGCGGGTGAATGACAGTGAAGTGGTCGTTGGGACATCGATCGACGATGAGGTCGCCGCACGACCGGATGCTATGAGTTACACCGCTGCGCTGGCGTGCGCACAAAGGCTGGCCGGCTACCGGGCAAGCGGCGTGGATACGTCCGAGCCGACGGATTGGTCGGACCTGATCGGGATCGGCGATGTCGCTTTCTATGCGCCGGAACAATGTTGGGCCGGTAGGAGGCCTCACGATCGGCTGCGTGTTCCGATCGGGATCACGGCTGCGGGTGCACCGGTGGAATTGGACATCAAAGAGGCCGCCGAGAATGGAATGGGGCCGCACGGGCTCTGCATCGGGGCAACCGGTTCCGGCAAGTCGGAGTTCTTGCGAACAGTCGCGTTGGGCATGATCGCCTGCCATTCACCGGAGGATCTCAACCTGGTCCTCATCGACTTCAAAGGCGGCGCAACATTCGCAGGGCTAGAGCCGGCGCCGCATGTCGCCGCGGTCATTACGAATCTGACCGATAAGGCGGCTTTGGTCAGGCGAATGCGTGATGCCCTGACTGGTGAGATGAATCGCCGCCAAGAAGTACTTCAAGAAGCGGGCAACGTCGACGGGATCGCGGCATATTGGCGGGCACGGCGCGCCGGAACTCAACTGTCGCCCTTGCCAACGCTGTTCATCATCGTCGATGAGTTCTCCGAATTGCTGAGTCAACATCCAGATTTCACCGATGTCTTCGTGGCCATCGGTCGACTCGGACGGTCGTTGGGCGTGCATCTACTGTTGGCAAGTCAACGCCTTGAGGAAGGCCGACTGCGCGGCCTGGAATCGCATCTGTCCTATCGGGTATGCCTAAAAACGTTGTCGATCAACGAATCGCGGATGGTGCTGGGCACGTCCGACGCTTACGAGTTGCCCAGCGCGCCGGGCGCCGCCTATCTGCGTGTCGGCACCGATGGACTGATCCGCTTCCAGACTGCGTACGTGTCCGGGCCGTGCCGGGCCGACGCACAGCTTGCGGCGGGCAAGCTCAGCTCGTCTGTGCCAGAAACGAAGTCAGTGCCTGTCCGCCTATTCGTCACCGAGCCGGTGGGGCGGGTCACCGTTGCCGGCCACACGGAGATGGATGCGGTCGAGCGCCCCACTGTCCTCCAGACCGTCGTCGAGCGGCTGACGGGGCACGGACCCAGAGCGCACGAAGTATGGCTGCCACCGCTCGGAGCGTCACCGGTCCTGAGCACCCTGCTGGTCGACGGTGAACCGACGTCCCCGTTGACAGTTCCGATCGGGATCGTTGACCGTCCGTTCGGACAGTGTCGGACGCCACTGGTCGTCGACTTGTCCGGAGCCGCAGGCAACGTCGCTATTGTCGGAGCGCCTCAATCGGGCAAGTCGACAGCCTTGCGCACGCTTATCACTGCGCTGGCAGTCACGCACCATCCGAGGGCAGTCCAGTTCTACTGCCTCGACTTCGGGGGTGGGGCGTTGGCATATCTGCGAGAATGGCCCAGCGTCGGGTCGGTCGCCGGACGTGCCGATCCCCGATTGACTCGTCGCATGATTGATTGGCTGAGCGCCCTCATTCGGTCTCGCGAAATGCTCTTCCGCGACCACGACATCGAATCGATCGCACACTATCGACTGCTCAAGGAGAAGCGGGATCCACGGTGCGATCGCTTCGGCGACGTCTTTCTGGTCGTGGACGGTTGGCCAAGCCTGATCCGGGAATTCGAGACCGTCGAAACATCGGTCGCAGCACTTGCAGCTGAGGGTCTCTCGTACGGTGTGCACGTCGTTTTGTCAGCATCGCGTTGGGCTGAGATAAGGCCCGCGTTACGGGATCAGATCGGGACGCGAGTCGAGTTGCGACTCGGTGATCCCGCGGATTCCGAACTGGATCGACGGCGAGCTCAAGAAGTTCCGGAGGCCAAAGCCGGTCGCGGACTTTCCAGCGATGGACTGCACATGGTCATAGCGCTACCCAAGCTTGATGGCGAGGATTCGAACGCCGGGTCGTGTCGGCGTCGCGACGGCTGGGTTGCGCCGTCGATCCCGCTCTTGCCGACGCGGGTTGACCATTGCGAGGTGATTGAGCGCGCAGGCGCAGCTGAACTCCGACCTCTGATCGGCATTGAGGAGAGCGAATTATGCCCGGTGGCCATCGATTTCGCGCAGCATTTACATCTGCTGATCCTCGGTGACAGCGAGTCCGGAAAGACAGCCACGCTGCGCACCATCTGCCGCGAGCTGGTGCGCACTACTACCAGTGCGCAATGTCGATTGTTCGTCGTCGATGTGCGGCGGTCATTACTTGGAGTCGTGCAGCCCGAATCTGGACACTTTGGCGGATACCTTGCTTCCGCCGATGCAGCGAGCGAGGCAGTGCCGCGCATCATCGAGCAGGTGCGTCGAAGAATGCCCCCTCGGAATGCCACGCCGCTGCAATTGCGTCAGAGGTCGTGGTGGTCGGGTCCACAGATATACGTCGTCATCGACGATTACGACCTAGTCGGCAGCGGCGGTGGCAATCCGCTGGCTTCGCTGGCGGAGGTGCTGCCACACTGCAGAGACTTGGGTTTGCACCTGCTGGTGGCACGCCGTAGCAGCGGTGCAGCCCGCGCTATGTTCGAGCCACTACTCGGCGAACTGCGCGATGCCGGTTCCATGACTCTGCTGATGAGCGGAAACCCAGACGAGGGGTTGACAATTGGGTCGGTACGCGCATCGTCCATGCCGCCTGGCCGCGGCACGCTGATTGCGCGGCGGGGTAGCCCGCAGCTGATCCAAGTCGGCTGGAGTCCGCCACCGTGAGGGCGCACATACTTGAGGTCGGTCCGAGTGCGGTCCGCCGATTATGTTGTGGAGGAGCCACTGTCGCTGACACCGAGGCGGAAAAGACTGCTTTCGAGCATATCGACGACCCGATAACCCTGATCGACCTTCATCCGGTCAGCGTCGGATCGCTGTGGCGTTCGGTGTTGGCGGCAGCCGACTGCGGTACCGCCGAAGAGGTGATCGTCGTTCACCCGTCGTGGTGGGCGCCGGAGCGTATCGACGTAGTTGGCGCGGCTGCTGAGGTTCTCGTCGGCCCCGTTGTGTTGCGATCGCGGTCGTGGTTGTTGACCCACGCATCTCAAGCCAAGTCTGAGCTTGCGACGTTGGTTGTCGAAATCGCCAATGATCTCGTGGCTGTGACCGGCGCCGCTGTGGCGGCCCAGACTCGTCGCCGGGACCAGCAGGCCGTCGCTGACGCAGTCGTGCATTCCATCCTCGAGATGATGTCGGACACCATGGAACTGGTGGTCATCGATGCCCCGAGAACAGTGCCCGGCGCCCGCAGCTTGTCCACTTCGATCGCCCGAGAACTTCATAATTCTGATGGCACGGTCGCCGCGCTGGAGGTCGATGACATCGGCTTGAGAAAGCTTGCCGGAGAAATTGTTCCGCTTGAAAGCCGTGTCGGCGCCGCGAGCCGCAAGGCCATTTCGGGGGATGTGCGCCGTGGTCTCTGGAGGCTCGCACTGGTTCTGGCGGTGATCAGCGTCGTGGTTGGCGTGGGCACGGCGATCCGTCACGCGCCACCGCGCGGTCGTGACGACAGCATTCCGACAACGTATGTCGTTGAAGGCCATGTTGCACTCAAGGTTCCGGCTCAATGGCCAATACGGCGCATCGTGACGGGACCCGGTTCGGCACGGCTGCAGATCACCTCACCGTCGGATCCGGAAGTCGCGTTGCACGTGACGCAGTCGCTGGTTGCCTTGCCATCTTTGGACGCGACCGCCGAGTTTCTCAAAAGCGCGATCGACGCTGAGCCTGCTGGAGTATTCGTCGACTTCAACCCGACCGGCCACAGTGCAGATCGTCCGGCAGTGACCTACCGAGAGATCCGGTCTGGTCATGACATCCGCTGGACGGTGTGGGTCGACAAAGCTGTTCGGATCAGCATCGGCTGTCAAAGCCGTCGGGGCTACGACGAGGCCGTGGACCAGGAATGTGAGGTCGCGGTCCGGTCGGCTCGGGCGTTGGAATGAATTTGGCGGAACCAGATCGGATCAGCGGGCGTCTTATCTGTCGTTAGCGCGGCTAGGTCCGCGGCTGTTGGCAAGAGGGGATCATGTGAGCACTCCGACAGGTGGCAACGCGCTCGGTACCGACTTCGACCTCATGCGCTCGGTCGCCGCGTCCATCGATGCCCGCAATGAGGAAATTCGAGCGGCGCTGCAGTCATTCATCGGTCGTATGAGTGGCGTACCACCCTCGGTATGGGGCGGGATGGCGGCATCGCGTTTCAAGGATGTGGTGCACCGGTGGAATGCGGAGTCGATGAAACTGCACCACGCGCTGCAGAGCATCGCGGAAACCATTCGCCATAACGAAGTCGCGCTGCGCGACGCGGCCGAGAATCATGCACTTCACATCGGCGCTGCCGCCGGGAACCTGTGAGGCCACCGCCCATGGACTCGCGGCTGTCATACAACTTCGACGAGATCGAATCCTCTGTCAGACAGGAAATCCACACGGCTTCGGCGCGGTTCAACGCCGCGTTGCAAGAGCTGAAGGCGAGCGTTGCGCCGCTGCAGGAGCTGTGGACTCGGGAAGCTGCCACTGCCTACGGCGTCGAGCAGTTGAAGTGGCATCAAGCGGCCACCGCTCTCAACGAGATCTTGGTCGACCTGGGCAACGCGGTGCGCGAGGGCGCCGATGATGTCGCCGCCGCTGATCACCGCGCAGCCCGCGTATGGCCCCAGCAGGGCCGGTAATCACCCCAATACTCTGCGCGGTCCCGTTGGTAAGGAGAGACCGGCGGGACCGCGCAGTCATATCCGAGAGTCGCAATCCAAGCAACAGCGTGGTTCGGCGACCGTCCCCGACCTGCAAACATATTTGTCTAGCGCGAATGACTAGAAACAGTCAAGTGGGATGGACTTCTCTGGTGGCCAGTGATGAACCTGCCGTTCGGTCGTTAAGCGCTTGCGCAACGCCGGTTTTGTGAAATCCGACAGCAGGGGCAGTCACACCGAATGGAGGCACCCTGAGTCCGGAGAGTATGTCGTCGTGGCGACATGGCATCGCACGATTTCGGCCACCCATCGAGTCAACAACGTAATCGAGCGCAGCAAAAAGGGGTCGTGATGCACCGGTACAAGGTTGAAGTCACGCGCGAAGGCCGCTGGTCGATAGTCCACATCCCCGAGATTGAAGGGCTCACCCAAGCCCGCCGGCTCACCGAAGCGCCCGCGATGGCTCGGGAGTACATTGCGCTCGATCGCGGGATTCCGCTCAGGGAGATCAACGTCGAAATCAGCAGCGTCCGGATCGAAGAGCCGGACTTCCGCGAACTCCTCGAGTCCGCCACCCAGATCAAGCACGTACGCGCACAGGCCAGCGAGTTGGAGAAGGAGAGCGCCGAGCGGGCGCGGGATATGCACATTGGCTCGTCGACCATGGCGTACCTGTCCGCGATATCGCCGCTCTTCTGGAGATCTCTCCCCAACGTGTCAGCCAACTAGCCAACTCTTGATCATTTGGTCCGGCCGAATGATCCGTTTTGACCTGCGCGGATAGCCGCAGGTAAGCTGCTCCGTTGGCGTGCGGTACGCCGGGACTCGGGTCAACGTCGGTCGCCGAGAAATCCCTTCCGCACACGCCTGACCGGCACCCGGGTCACCGGGGTCCACCCGAGAGAAGGATAGGTAAGCGCTGTGTCCACCTACGCGCCGAAGGCCGGTGACACCACGCGGACGTGGTACGTCATCGACGCCCAGGACGTGGTGCTCGGTCGCCTTGCCGTCGCGGCAGCAAACCTGTTGCGCGGTAAGCACAAGCCGACATTCACGCCTAATACCGATGGCGGTGACTTCGTCATCATCGTCAACGCTGAAAAGGTTGCCCTCAGCGGCGACAAGCAACACAAGAAGCTGGCCTTCCGCCACTCGGGTTACCCCGGCGGGCTGAAGAGCCGCACGATCGGCGAGTTGCTGGACAAGCACCCCGATCGGGTCGTCGAGAAGGCGATCGTCGGCATGATCCCCAAGAACAAGCTCGGCCGCCAGATCAAGCGCAAGCTGCACGTCTACGCCGGTCCGCAGCATCCGCACGCTGCTCAGCAGCCGACTCCGTACGAGATCAAGCAGGTGGCCCAATGACCGCGCCGGCGACGATCAACAGGGCAGTGCGATCCGAGAAGGGCAAGAGGAGCGGCGCTAATGACTGAGACCGCAGGAACTGAGACCGCAGGAACCGAGACCGAGGTCGTGGTCGAAGAAACCGTCGAGACCGCTGAGCCCGTCGCGGCCGCAGCACCGGCTCCGCGCGAGGACATCGTCATCGAGCGTCCGATCCAGACCGTCGGCCGCCGCAAGGAAGCCGTCGTGCGGGTTCGTCTGGTGCCCGGCACCGGCAAGTTCGACCTCGACGGCCGCTCCCTGGAGGCCTACTTCCCGAACAAAGTGCACCAGCAGCTGATCAAGGCGCCGCTGGTCACTGTCGACCGGGCCGAAAGCTTCGACATCTTCGCCCACCTCGACGGCGGCGGCCCCTCCGGCCAGGCCGGCGCGCTGCGCCTGGCGATCTCGCGGGCATTGATCGTGGTCCAGCCCGAGGACCGGCCCGCACTGAAGAAGGCCGGCTTCCTGACGCGTGACCCGCGTGCCACCGA
>DASXJI010000514.1:0-6294 GCA_036497495.1 Mycobacterium sp. | reverse complement strand
ACATCTGGGTGGCGATGTCGTTGTTGGCCAGCCCCGCGCTTACTAGTCGGACCACTTCGCGTTCGGTCGGGGTCAGCGACGCCCAGCCGCTGCTGGGGCGTTTACGCTGCCCGCGCCCGCGCTGGGCGTAGCCGATCGCCTCCTCGGTGGAAAGGGCCGCACCCTCGGCCCATGCGGATCCAAAGTCCTGCTCACCCATCGCATCTCGCAGCGCCGCCACCGAGCATTGGTGGCTGGCGTCATAGACCTTGAACCGCACCGTGCCGATGCGCTGCCGGATGGCCTCCGCGGCGCCGAAGAGGCGGGCGGCTTCGCGGTGACTGCCGCCCTGGCCGGCCAGAACGGCGAGGCACTCGAGGGTGCCGGGAATGAGCAGGTGTGTCTTGGTTGCCGCAGCCAGCGCGAGCGCGTCGCGAGCGTCGCGCTCGGCTGGTTCCACCTCACCCGTCGCGAACTGCGCTGATGGCGGCGTTCTCACGCGATGTCCACCCCGGAGATTCTCACTGTTGTGTCCACTCCTTGAATGGTGTGTGTCGAGGATGCAGGCGACGGGGCGCTTGAGCGCTGTTAGGCCACGTGACACGGGCGCCACCGGATGCCGCAGACACGTAAGGGCGTTTCAGGCGGCTCACGCCGTGATCCGCAGTTCGGCACCCGGGTGCGAACTGAGCGTGACGACCACCGTGCCGCGACCCGTCTCGAACGTGGTGTTGGCGTAGCCGATGAAACCGTAGTGCGCGTCAATCGTCGATACCGCGGTGATGTCACTGCTTCCTGAAGCGCCGGTGTCGAGATTCGCCCAGGCGGCGGTCACGGTGAGCGCACAGGAACCGTCGTAGATGCCGGCGTCGTAGTGAATCGCAACGCGGACACCGTCCTCGACGCGATCGTCGACCTGCACCGGCGTCACCTGGGCCTCGGCGCTGACGCTACCGGCACACGTCGGGGACGCCACAACCGGAACTTGACCCAGTTGCGCGAAGCCCTCGGCGTGGGCCGTTGGCACCCACAACCACGGCGCAATCAGCGCGACGGCGAGCGCGCCGGTAGCACGGAACGGAGTCATGCCCTGTTATCGACGGCAACGAGGGCGGCGTTAGCGCATGGTCAGACCCGCTAGCTGAGTCCGGCGTCAACTAGCAGGCGCGGTAGCCCCACTTCGGCGCATCGTGCCGAGACGTGCGTAACGCCCGCCCAACGTTCCACGACTCGGCCCGTCGCAGTGAGAGTTTCGATCAAGAGGAGCTCCGCCTGGAGGGCCGCCAAGGGTCTGCGCTGGCCGTCGATTCCCTTGGCAAGATCCGCCGCGCGTCTACATGCCTGCCCCTGATCGTCGGGCGAATCGCTGGCCGCCAGCAGGCGCACAGCGGAATCCTCGTCGAGTTCTGCTGTTAGCGTGGCTATTCCATCGTTGTGCGGAATGGTCCGGGTCGAGCGCAATCGTGCGGCAACCGCCGGAGCGATCTGGATCCCGAGCCGGATGCGCTCGTTGTTGACGGCGGCCACGAGCCGCGGCAACCGCAACCGTTGTGCGGCGTCCATGCCGGCGTCAAGGCGCTCGATCGCCGCAGACCGATCCCCGTGTAGTGCTCTTATTCGGGCGCCGACCACGAATCTCGCCGCAAGATAGTCCACTCCGCCGCCTTCGGATCCAAACTGATAGCTCTCATCCAGCAGGCGCGTGGCCTCGGCGAGGTCGCCGGTCTCGTAGAGAAGTTGGCCAAGCAGCGCTCCGGCGAGCCGGGCGGCGTGCGAGTGCGGTCCGACGCCGCTAGCGATCTCGAACGCTTCTCGGAAGTTCTGGAGGGAGGCGGGGATGTCGAGGCGATACCTGTCGGCGATGCCGCCGTAACAGCGGGCGTAGACGGTGGAGAAAGGACCCATCATCTCGTTGTAGGGCGAGGCCCAATCAAGCAGTCGGTGGGCGCTGTCGAAGTCGAATCGGTAGATCGCCGCAAACGCCGCGATATTTCCGGCCACCCCGGGCACCTGCGGATGTAGAGTGTTCGGCCTCGACATCGCTTCTGCGACCAGACCTTCCACGTTCTCGGTGCGGTCGGCGTGTGTTTCCGCGACCGCTTGCAGCACGTCGGCTTCGGCTTTCAAATCAGCGTGTGTCGTCTCCTCGAGGTCTGCGTTGCTCATGCTGGCTTGAAACCGGTTCACCGCGGCTTGCATCGGGCCCTGTCGTTGCAGCAGGAGGTTCGCCCACGCGATGGTCAGTTGAAGCCGTGCCCGCGAAGCCACTATCTGCGGCGGCAGCTTGTTGACGATCCCGAGCAGGGTCGTCATCTTCGACTGCTCGACCAGGTTTGTCTCGTCCTGCTCGACAAGGTCGACCGCGCGGATCGGGTCGTAGGCCAGAGCATGGTCGACGGCCTCGTTGAGGTAGCCGTGATCGGCGAACCATGCCGACGCGATGCGGTGGAGTTGTTCGAGGTGGTCGGTCCGGTCATGCGTCAGTCGACCCCGCAGGAACTCGGCGAACATGTGGTGGTACCGATACCAGCCCGGGTCATCATCCATGCGTTGAAGGAACAGTCCGCGTCGCTCGACGTCTTCGAGCATCGCCTGCCCGCGCGTCACCCCAGCCAGCGACGACGCCAGCCCACCGCAGGTCCGCTCGGTGATGGACGTCGCCAGCAGGAACTCGCGTAGCTCAGGTTCCAGAGTGTCGACGACATTCTCCGCCAGGAACTCGCCGACCACATCGCTGGCGCCGGATAGTCGGCCAATCAAGCTGCTGGTGTCGCCGCCGCTACGCAGCGAAAGTGCCGCCAGCTGCAGGGCGGCGGCCCACCCGTCTGTGGATGCGGTCAACGCGTCCACGTCGCTGCCCGACAGCTGCAATCCACCGACGTCGTTCAGAAATGACCGCGCCTCACCGTCATTGAAACGCATTGACTCGCAGTCTATTTCGACCAACTCGTCTTGGATTCGCAATCGGCTCACCGGTAGTCCGGCGCGCGACCAGCTGGTCACGATGATTTGCATGTGGTGGCATCCGTGCTCGAGCAGGAACCCGAGAGCGGCGGTGGTCGCAGGATCAGACACGCGGTGCCAATCGTCTATTACCAGCGCAATCCGATCATCTTTTTCGTGAATCTCATCGATGAGCGTGGTCAACACGTAGCGGCCGGCGTGGTCGCCGTGCTCCTCCAGCACCTGCCCCAACGATGCGGCCAGAGCTGGGCGGACCCGTCGCAGCGATTCCAGCAGATGCGCCAGGAACCACACAACGTTGTTGTCGTCGTCATCGATCGTCAGCCAGGCAACCGCGACGCCATCGCGCACGAGCTCTTCTCGCCACTGAGCCGCCAGCGTGCTCTTGCCGAAGCCCGACGGCGCATGGATGAGGACAACTCGCCGGCGACCGCCCGCACGAAGTAGATCGATGAGCCGGTTGCGGCTAACCAGCGATCTAGTCGGAACAGGAGGCCGGTACTTGGTGGCCGGCGTCGGGGGCGTCGGCGTGGCGACGACATCCCGACGAACCGTTGACGGCACCACAGCAGCCGGCTGGCCCTCCACGCTCAAGTCGATGGGACGCGCCATCTCGTCGACGGCCATACCGTTGGTGCGCTGAATCTCACGGAGCTCGTCGCCGAACGCCGCCGCGCTCGCCGGACGAGCCGAGGCATCCTGCGCCATCGCCCGTTCGATCACCGCAGCCACCTCGGCGGGCAGTCCCTGCTCGCGCAGATCCGGTATCGGTTGTGACGTGATCCGGAGAAACTGAGCGACCACCTGCTCGCCGCTGCGACGCTCAAACGCTGCGTGACCGGTCAGCATGCAGAACAGCGTCGCGCCAAGTGAGTACACGTCTGATGCGGGCGTCGGGCTTGCACCCGCGAGGACTTCGGGCGCGGTGAACGCCGGTGAACCGATGATTACTCCGGTCCTCGTCTGGAAACCCCCGGCGATCCTGGCGATACCGAAGTCGGTCAACTGCGGTTCGCCGTACTCGGTCAGCAGGACGTTGCCCGGCTTCACGTCCCGGTGCAGTATGCCCGCGCGATGGGCGGCTTCGAGCGCACCCGCCAGCTTCACCCCGATGCGCAGGGTCTCGCACCAATACATCGGACCGTGCCGGCGGATCAGCGCTTCCAGCGAGCCCTTGCCGTGGCAGGGCATCACGATGTAGGGCCGCCCCCCGGCTGTGGTGCCGACCTGGAATATGGTCACGATGTGCGGATGCCCGGATAGTCGGCCCATCGCGCGCTGCTCGCGAAGGAAGCGGTCGAGATTGTCGGGGTCCAACTCGCCGGTCAGCACCTTGATGGCGACCTCGCGATCCAGCAACGGCTGAACGCAGCGATAGACCACCCCGAATCCGCCGTGCCCGATTTCTACGACATCATCGAATCCAGAGATGCACAGTTCCGCGGGGATGTCTGCGAGTACATCCCGCTGGGTTGCCTGCCGGTCGGCGTCGGCCATCGACGGTCACTATCCTCAGCCGGGGGGCATGGCCTCCGTTGCTGTAATGACACGATATCGCCGATCCTGCCACCGACGACGCGATCGACGCCCAAAGGGCTACCAATCACGACGAGCAGTCGCGCTGCACGTGCCCGAGGAGTCACGCCAGCAGTGCCCGCGCCATGACGACGCGCTGAATCTGATTGGTGCCCTCGTAGATCTGGGTGATCTTTGCGTCGCGCATCATGCGTTCGACCGGGAAGTCGACGGTGTAGCCGGCGCCGCCGAACAGCTGCACGGCGTTGGTGGTGACCTCCGCCGCGACGTCGGAGGCAAAGCACTTCGCGGCCGACGAGATAAAGCTCAGCGTCGGCTCGCCACGCTCGGCGCGGGCGGCCGCGGTGTACACCATCAACCGCGCAGCCCCCCACCTTCATCGCCATGGCGCTGTATTGAGACCGGACAACAATGGCGCGAAAAGTACCGGGAGAGAGCATATTACGGAGTTAGATTGACGTAAAATAAACAATCATGCGCGAATATTGCTGCTGAGCAAGACAATCCGCGAAGCTGAACGGGGAGAGCGCCGAATGGGGACCTCTCCCTCCATCAGGTCAGCGAGGTTGGAGAAGTGGGCGGTGAGCCAAGGAGGCTTGCGGACCGGTTGCTTAGCGGCGAAAGAAGACGGGGTCACCGAAACTCGTGGAGACACTCCCACAGTCCTTCAGTGCCGGCGAGGGGACGGGCGACGCGGACGAGCCGGGGTGGCGCATACGCTGCGAACGCACTGCGCATCGAATCCTTCGTCATGTCGGTTACGGCGAGCTGCGTTGAGTTGCCGCCGGCGGTGATGTGGTGCTGCGAGCGCGACAGTCCGGATCAATCAGCTCAGTCCAGATTTTGAACCGATCAATCCAGGGCGGAGGCAGGCGTTGCCGAGGGGTCATGTTTGCCGCGTCGCCGGGTCCGCTACGGCGTCGCGCAGTAATAGTGGGGCGTGCTGGTGACCGTCGTCTTCGCCGCGCGGCAGATTCACAGTCCGCGTTGGGGTGTCCAAGTATGTTGCCAAGCTGTCGCGTCTGCGGCGTTCGCGACGACGCTGACTCCAGCTTGTCTGCCGCGCTTGGTTACACGCGCAACATGGATAACCTCTGATTTCGGTGTGTTCGCGACCGCCCGTATGCGTTCGAACTGCGGGATGATCATTCACCTTTACCCTCTCGCGGCTGAGTTGGGGCGACGTTGGGTGTCGTCGCGTTGGACGCGCTGTCCTGCCCGGTCAATGGGCCGCCGGTCAGGGTCGCGCAGCGGTAGCATGACCGTCTGACAGGAGTGGGAATGTCGGCACCGTCGGTTGATCGACCCCGGGTCATACGGCGCAAGATCATCGTTCCGGATACTCCGGTAGGTGCGGCGCCGCGTGAGCGCCTTGACGGGTTGCTCTGCCAACTGGTGGATGCCCACCGGGTCGTGGCGGTCACAGCCACCGCCGGGGCCGGCAAGTCGGTGGCGGTGGCCCACGCCAGCCGCAGGTTCAATAGGCCGGTGGCCTGGCTGAGCGTCGATGCCACCGACGCCGCCCCGGGACGGCTGGTGACCTACCTGGAGGAGGCGCTCGCGCAGCAGCTGCCCTCGGCGCGCGGAATAGCCACCGGCGCGCTGGCGGCCGGCGTCCCCCATGCCGAGGCGGCGGGCCTGCTCGTCGACGCGGCCGCCGACGCCGAGGTCGTGTTTGTTCTTGATGATCTGGAGCGGTTGCACGGATCGCCGCCGGCGTGGGAGGTGATCGGCTCGGTCGTGCGCTATGGCCCACCGAGCATGCGGCTCATTCTGATCAGCCGCCGCGCACTGGGTGCCTCGATGTTGTCGCCC
>DASXJI010000513.1:0-4625 GCA_036497495.1 Mycobacterium sp. | reverse complement strand
GGCCGCAAGTCGAAGCGGGCGAAACGCGCCGAATACGAGAACATGCAGGCGCCGGTCGTCGGTGGTGTGCGGTTGCCGCACGGCAACGGCGAGACGATCCGCCTGGCACGTGGTGCCTCGCTGTCCGACTTCGCCGAGAAGATCGACGCCAACCCGGCATCGCTGGTGCAGGCGCTGTTCAACCTCGGCGAGATGGTGACAGCCACCCAGTCGGTTGGCGACGAGACGCTCGAGCTGCTGGGCAGCGAGATGAACTACGTCGTCCACGTCGTCAGCCCCGAGGACGAGGACCGCGAGCTGCTGGAGTCCTTCGACTTGACCTACGGCGAGGACGAAGGCACCGAGGAAGATCTGCAGACCCGGCCGCCGGTGGTGACCGTGATGGGTCACGTCGACCACGGTAAAACCCGACTGCTGGACACGATTCGAAACGCCAGCGTGCGAGAGGGAGAGGCCGGCGGAATCACCCAGCACATCGGTGCTTACCAGGTGACCGTCGACCTCGACGGCGACGAACGGCCGATCACCTTCATCGACACCCCGGGTCACGAGGCGTTCACCGCCATGCGTGCCCGCGGCGCGAAGGCCACCGACATCGCGATTCTGGTGGTAGCCGCCGACGACGGTGTGATGCCTCAGACGGTGGAGGCGATCAACCACGCGCAAGCGGCCGACGTGCCAATCGTGGTGGCGGTCAACAAGATCGACAAGGAGGGCGCCGACCCGCAGAGGATCCGCTCCCAGCTCACCGAATATGGTTTGGTGGCAGAGGATTTCGGCGGCGAAACCATGTTCGTCGACATCTCGGCGAAGGCCGGCACCAACATCGAGGCGCTGGAAGAGGCGGTGCTGCTGACCGCCGACGCAGCGCTGGACCTGCGGGCCAACCCCGACATGGAGGCCCAGGGTGTGGCGATCGAGGCGCACCTGGACCGTGGCCGTGGTCCAGTGGCCACCGTGCTGATTCAGCGCGGCACGCTGCGGGTCGGCGACTCCATCGTTGCCGGTGACGCCTACGGTCGGGTTCGCCGAATGGTCGACGAACACGGCGCCGACATCGAAGAGGCGTTGCCGTCCCGGCCTGTCCAGGTCATCGGCTTCACCTCGGTGCCCGGCGCAGGTGACAACCTGCTGGTTGTCGACGAGGACCGGATCGCCCGTCAGATCGCCGATCGTCGCAGCGCGCGCAAGCGCAACGCACTCGCGGCACGCTCGCGCAAGCGGATCAGCCTGGAGGATCTGGATGCGGCGTTGAAGGAGACGTCGCAGCTCAACTTGATCCTGAAGGGCGACAACTCCGGCACCGTCGAGGCGCTGGAGGAGGCCCTGCTGGGCATCGAGATCGACGACGAGGTGGAACTTCGCGTTATCGACCGCGGCGTCGGTGGCGTCACCGAGACCAACGTCAACCTGGCGTCGGCCTCGGACGCGATCATCATCGGGTTCAACGTGCGCGCCGAGGGCAAGGCCACCGAGCTGGCCAACCGCGAAGGCGTGGACATCCGGTACTACTCGGTGATCTACCAGGCTATCGACGAGATCCAGAGTGCGCTCAGGGGCATGCTCAAGCCGGTCTACGAGGAGAACCAGCTCGGTCGTGCCGAAATCCGCGCGCTGTTCCGGTCGTCGAAGGTCGGTCTCATCGCGGGATGTCTGGTTACTTCCGGCATCGTGCGGCGCAACGCCAAGGCCCGCTTGCTGCGGGACAACATCGTGGTGGCCGAAAACCTCACGGTGTCCTCGCTGCGACGGGAAAAGGACGACGTCACTGAGGTCCGCGACGGATACGAATGCGGTCTGACGCTGACCTACTCCGACCTCAAAGAGGGCGACGTCATCGAGACCTACGAGCTCGTGGAAAAGGAGCGCGTCTGAGTATGAGCTCTGACAAGTTGACCTTGCGGTATGGCTGACCCGGCGCGGGCGCGCCGGCTGTCCAAACGGATCTCCGAAATCGTCGCTACGGCCATCGAGTACGAGATCAAAGACCCGGGACTGGCCGGCGTAACGATCGTCGACTCCAAGATGTCCGGCGATCTGCACGACGCGACGCTGTACTACACGGTGATGGGGTCGACGCTGGATGACGCACCCGATTACGAAGGCGCCGCTGCGGCGCTGGAACGCGCCAGGGGTGTGTTGCGCAGCAAGGTCGGAGCGGGCACCGGCGTGCGGTTCACTCCCACGCTGACCTTCACCCGCGACACGGTGTCCGACTCGGTGCAGCGGATGGAGGAATTGCTGGCCCGGGCGCGCGCCGCCGACGCCGATGTGGCCCGCGTGCGTGAGGGAGCCTCGCCGGCCGGCGACCCCGATCCTTACCGGGTGAGCGGGGAGCAGGACGACGAGAACGCGCCCGGTGACGATGCGGGCCGGGTAGCGGCCGGTGGTGGGGGTACCTCCCGCTTGTGGGGGACAACCGGGCGATTGAGCACAGGGCCGCCAACCGCGAACGGGGAAGGCGCCGGTGACGACGACGAACTCGAAGACTGATTCGACTACACAGCGCGTCGACGCTGTGGGCGCCGCCAAGGTGCTAGAAGCCGCGGCCACGATCGCGGTCGTCTGCCACGTCCATCCCGATGCCGACACGATCGGCGCGGGGTTGGCGCTGGCCTTGGTACTGGACCGGTGCGGCAAGGCCGTCGAAGTCAGCTTTGCGGCTCCGGCCGCGCTACCGGAGTCGTTGCGGTCGCTGCCCGGGGGCCAACTTCTGGTTGCTCCCGACGTCATGCGTCGCGATGTCGACCTGGTTGTGACGGTAGATATTCCGAGCGTCAACCGGCTCGGAGGCCTGCGTGAGATGACCGCCGACGGCCAGGCTGTGCTGGTGATCGACCATCACGCCTCAAACCAATTGTTCGGCACCGCGAACTTCGTCGAGCCGTCGGCGGACTCCACCACGATGATGGTCGCCGACCTGCTCGATGCCTGGGACAAACCGATCGACACCGATGTGGCCTATTGCCTGTATGCGGGGCTGACAACCGACACCGGATCGTTCCGGTGGGCCAGTGCCCGCGCCTATCGGCTGGCGGCACGGCTGGTCGAGCTCGGTATCGACAACGCGGCCATTACCCGGTCACTGATGGACACCCATCCCTTCGCCTGGATGGCGATGCTGTCGCGAGTGCTGGGCTCGGCGCAGCTGCTGCCCGACGCTGTCGGTGGCCGCGGCCTGGTGTACGCCATTGTCGAAAACCAGGAGTGGGACGGCGCGCGCCCGGAAGAAGTCGAGAGCATCGTCGACATTGTCCGCACCACGCAGCAGGCCGAGGTGGCCGCGGTGTTCAAAGAGATTGAACCGCAGCACTGGTCGGTCTCGATGCGAGCAAAGGCGGCGGTAGATCTCGCCGCCGTCGCTTCGACTTTCGGCGGCGGCGGTCACAAGCTGGCCGCGGGCTACTCGACCACCGGTTCGGCCGACGAGGTCGTTTCTTCGCTGCGGGCCGCTTTAGGGTGAGTGAGCCGGGCCAGCCGCAGCCGGGCAGCCGTCAGATCGCGCAACTGGCTTTGCCCGCGCTGGGTGTGCTGGCCGCCGAGCCGCTCTACTTGCTGTTCGACACCGCGGTCGTCGGACGGCTGGGTGCGATGAGCCTGGCCGGGCTGGCTATTGGGGGATTGGTCCTCGGCATGGTCGGTTCGCAGCTGACCTTTTTGTCGTACGGCACCACCGCCCGCTCGGCCCGCCATTTCGGCGCCGACGATCGGCCGGCGGCCGTGGCCGAGGGCGTGCAGGCGACCTGGCTGGCGCTGGGTCTGGGTGCGTTGATCATCGGGGTTGTGCAGGCGGTGGCGGTGCCGCTGGTGTCGATCATCGCGGGTTCGACCGACATCGCGAATACGGCGCTGCCCTGGCTGCGCATCGCGATCGTGGGCGCGCCCGCAATTCTGGTGTCGCTGGCCGGTAATGGGTGGTTGCGCGGCATACAGGACACCGCGCGGCCACTGCGCTATGTCGTTGCCGGCTTCGGCCTTTCGGCGCTGCTATGTCCGGTGCTGGTGTACGGGTGGCTGGGATTACCCCGCTGCGGATTGGCCGGGTCCGCCGTCGCCAACCTGGCGGGTCAGTGGTTGGCTGCGCTGCTCTTTGGGCGCGCGCTGCTGGCCGAAGGCGTCTCATTACGCCTCGACCTTCATGCGCTGCGGGCCCAAATCGTGTTGGGCCGTGACCTGCTGGTGCGAACGCTGGCCTTTCAAGCCTGCTTCGTCTCAGCGGCTGCGGTGGCGGCGCGCTTCGGTGCCGCCGCGGTGGCCGCCCACCAGGTGGTGTTGCAGCTGTGGAGTTTCCTTGCGCTGGTTCTCGATTCGCTGGCTATCGCCGCGCAGGCCTTGGTCGGCGCGGCACTGGGCGGAGGTGATGGTGCACTCGCGACCGTGACGGCCCGGCGGGTGACCGTGTCGTCGGCGATCGCGGCCACCGCTTTGGCCGGCGTGTTCGCTGCGGGTTCCTCCGTGCTGCCGGGGCTTTTCACCGACGACCGGTCGGTGCTGGCCGCAATCACAACGCCGTGGTGGTTCCTCGTCGGCCAATTACCTTTGGCGGGAGTGGTTTTCGCGCTTGACGGCGTGCTGCTCGGTGCCGGCGACGCGGCGTTCATGCGCACTGCGACCGTGGTCAGCGC
>DASXJI010000512.1:0-3768 GCA_036497495.1 Mycobacterium sp. | reverse complement strand
CGGTCCAGCCGAGGCCGTTCGCCCCACCACTTGGGGTTGCGGGTCAACACAATTCGCTGCTTGGTCCGATCCAGCGCCGAGACGACGAACGGACCGGCCGACGGACCGGGGCCGGACAGCTGTGCGGTGTTGAACGCTTCGGGGGTCGCGGTGCTGCTCTTGGGTAGCAGCATGGTGTTACCGGCGAACATGCCGCGCCATTCGGCGTATGGCTTGGCGAACGTGATCACGGCTTGGCGATCGTCGACGCCCCGGGTCACCGACTTCACCCGCTCGCTGCCGTTGGTGCCGGCGATCGCGAAGTTCTTGTCGGCCCCGCTGGTGGCGTGGATCTGGCTGGCGATGTCCTCCCAGCTGAGTGGTGTGCCGTCCGACCAGGTCGCCTTCGGGTTGATGGTGTAGGTGACCACTTGCGGGTTGGTCCCGGTCAGTTCGACGCTGCTGAAGTAGTCGGTGTCGACGGTCGTGGCGCCGTCCGGTCCGATCACGAACGCGCGCGGCATGGTGGCTTTCAACATGCCGCCGACGTCGGCGGAGTTGCCGTCGATGTGCAAAGTGTTGAAGTTGGAGGGGAATTCGGTGAGCGACAGCCGCAGGTCGCCGCCGTCACGCAGGGTCGCCGGGTTTTGCGGGTTGATGTCGCTGGTCGCGCCGACGGCGGTGGCCGGTCCGGGGGGCAGGGATTCGGTGTCCGCTGCGCAGCCGCCCAGGATCAGGCTCACGGCGAATGCGATCACCGGCCCAGCCGGCGCTAACCGCCTAGCCACGAGCAGAATCCGGTTGTGGCACCGCGGCCAGCAGCTGCCGCGTGTACTCGTGCTGTGGCTGGCCGAACACCTCGTCGCTGTCACCCTGTTCGACGACGACGCCGCGGAGCATCACGACGACTTGGTGGGCGAGATGCTTGACCACCGAAAGATTGTGGGAGACAAACAGATATGACAGACCAAACTCTTGCTGCAAGTCGAGTAACAGGTTGAGGATGCCAGCCTGGATCGACACGTCGAGCGCGGAGACGGGTTCGTCGAGCGCCAGAATCTTGGGCCGCAACGCCAACGCCCGCGCGATCCCGATGCGCTGCTTCTGCCCCCCGGAGAATTCCGCCGGGTAGCGGCTGGCGTCGGCGTGCCGCAGGCCGACGGTTTCGAGCAGCTCGGCAACCCGATTGCTGGTGTCGGCCTTGCTGAATCCGTTGGCGTGCAGCGGCTCTGCCAACAGTTCGAAAACCGGTAGCCGAGGATCCAGCGAGGCGGCCGGATCCTGGAAGATGACCTGGATGTCGCGCCGCATCGCCCGACGGCTCGACCTGTTCAGCGTGGCGACGTCGGCCCCGAGCACTTCGATCGAACCCGATTGCGGCGCTACCAACTCGAGGATCTCGTGCAACGTCGTCGACTTGCCCGAGCCCGACTCACCGACGATCGCCAGCGTGCGGCCTTGCCGGAGTTCGAAGCTGATGCCGTCGACCGCGCGGACTTCGCCGATGTTGCGGCGAAACAACACGCCTTTGGTCAACGGATACGTCTTGACCAGATCGCGGACCCGCACGACGACGGGCGGTTCGCCGGGCTCGACCGCTTCGGCTTCGGTGCTGACTCCGTAGATCTCGGCGGCCGTGCGCCCAACGACGTGTTCGGTGCGGATGCAGGCCGCCCCGTGATCCGGGGCCACCATTAACAACTTCGGCTCCTCGGCGCGACACTCCTCGACGACCAACGGGCAGCGCGGCGCGAAAGGGCATCCCGGTTCGAGAGCCGACAGCGACGGGGGAGCGCCGGGTATCGGCACCAGCCGGGTACCCTGCGGGGCATCCAGTCGCGGCACCGAACCCAATAGCCCAACCGTGTAAGGCATTCGGCGATCACGGTAGACATCACTGACCGCGGCCGACTCCACGATCTTGCCGGCATACATCACCAGCGCTCGGTCGGCGAACTCGCCGACCACACCGAGGTCGTGGGTGATGATCAGCACCCCGGCGCCGGTGACGTCGCGGGCGGTCCTCAGCACGTCGAGAATCTGCGCCTGCACCGTGACGTCGAGCGCGGTCGTCGGCTCGTCGCAGATCAACAGATCCGGATCGTTGGCGATCGCCATCGCGATCACCACCCGCTGGCGTTCGCCACCGGACAGTTCGTGCGGAAAGGCGCGTTCGCGACGGTCGGGCTGAGCGATGCCGACCAGTTCGAGCAATTCGATCCCGCGCTGACGGGCCGCGCGTTTTCCGGTGCGGGGCTGGTGCGTCTCGACGGCCTCGGCGATCTGGTCGCCGACGGTGTAGACCGGCGTCAGCGCCGACATCGGATCCTGAAACACCGTGCCGATCGTGTTGCCGCGGAACCGCGACATCGCATCATCGGGTAGCCCGATCAACTCGCTACCCTGCAACCGCGCCGAGCCGCGAACGTCGGCGTACTCCGGGAGCAGGCCCACCACCGCCATCGCCGCCGTCGACTTGCCCGAACCGGATTCACCGACGATCGCGACCACCTCGCCGGCGTCGACGTGAAAATCGATGCCGCGCACGGCCTTGAGCGGCTGCCCTTCGGTGGGGAAGCTGACGGACACATTGGTGACGTCCAGAAGGTGACTCATCGGCGGCCACCTCGCAACGCACCGCTGGCTGGATCAAGCGCGTCGCGCAGGCCATCGCCGGTCAAGTTGGCGCACACCAGGATCAGCACCAGGACTCCGGCCGGGAACAGGAAGACCCACGGGAAGGTGGTCGCCGACTGGGTGCCGTCGGCGATCAGCGTCCCCAGTGATACGTCCGGGGGCTGGATGCCGAATCCGAGGAAGCTCAGGCCGGTTTCGGCCAGGATGGCTACCGCGACGTTCAGCGCTGTGTCGATGATGAGGATCGACGCCACGTTCGGGACCACGTGATGGGTGATGATCCGCCGATTGGACACGCCCATGTACCGTGCGGCGCGGATGAATTCACGTTCGCGCAGGCTCATCGTCATGCCGCGGACCATCCGCGAGCTGACCATCCAGCCGAATCCCGACAACAGCAACACCAGCACGAGGACGTTGCCGGAGCTCTTGGTGCGTGGTGTCAGGATCATGATCAGCAGAAAACCGGGCACCACCAGCATGAGGTCGACGAACCACATCAGCGCCCGGTCGCGCCAGCCGCCGAAGTAACCGGCGATCGACCCCACCGTCGCCGCGATGCCGGTGGAGATGATGGCCACACACACCGCGATCAGCATTGACTTTTGCATGCCCCGCAAGGTCTGAGCCAGTAGATCCTGGCCAAGTGCGTTGGTGCCCAACCAGTGTTGGCCATTCGGCGGCTGCAGCAACGCGTTGAAGTCGAGGTCTGAGTAGGAGTACGGCAACAGCGACGGCGCCGTGTAGCAGCCGACGAACAGCATCAGCAACACGATCAGTGCGGCCACTGCCGACGGGCGGCGCAGGAATCGGCGCAACACCAGGGTCCGGCGCGAGGCGAACTCCGGTGTCTGCATGCCGAATTCCGCATCCAAGGCGCCGGCCGTCATTCGCGCCGCTCCTTCTCATCGCTTCGCTCTGCATCGTCGCCGGCGCGCGTCATGACACTCTCACCCTGGGATCGAGGACGGCGTAGATGAAATCGGAGAGCAGGCCGGCTAGCAATACGACCGCCCCGGCGAACACCGTGATGGCGGCGACGATGTTGGTGTCCTGGGTCGCCACGCCCTGAACCATCCACTCACCCATGCCGTGCCAGCCGAAGATCTTCTCGACGAACACCGCGCCGGTCACCAAACCGGCCACGCCGTA
>DASXJI010000511.1:0-6375 GCA_036497495.1 Mycobacterium sp. | reverse complement strand
CACCAGCGCGACGGTGCCTTGCTGGTCGGTGGTCATCTCCGCGTAGCGGCGCAGCGCCGACGGTGTGACGTCGACCAGCACGAGTTCGCGCACCAGCTGCGGCGCGATGGCGCCCAGCCCGATCGCGGTCAGCCCACCCAGTGACATGCCGACCACCAGCTCGGCATCCGGCGCAAGCTCCTCGATAACCGGCTTGATCGAGGTGGCGTTGTTCTGCGGTGAGTAGTCGCCGTCTTCGCGCCAGGCCGAGTGCCCGTGCCCGGGCAGGTCGACCGCCAGCGCGGGCACACCCAGACCCACGATCACGGTGTCCCAGGTGTGCGCGTTCTGTCCGCCGCCGTGCAAGAACACCACCTGTGGCGACGAGTCGCCCCACTGCAACGCGCTGATGCCGCCGGACTCGACGCGCCGCACCGCGGGCACCGGACCTGTGACGCCGGCCTGCTCGGCGTTCTCGGCCAGCAGCCCGAACTCGGACAGGGTCAGCAGGTCCTCATCGGAGATGTCGCTCACAAGTTTTGACCCTAGAGGACGTAGCGACGACGAATGCCCCGGAATCGATCCCACATCGCGGCGGTTCGTTCGGACTCGGTGACCATCGCGGTGTCCGCGGGCAAGGCGCTGAGCAGTTCGTCGTGGCGGACCACGCGGGTGGTGAGCACGGCGGGCCGGCCCTCGAGCATGTGGCGGTAGGTCAGGTTGCCACGTTCGAATCCCTGGCTGTCCAACCAGTTGTGCACGCCGGGATCACGGTGCGCCATAACCATCCGAATGCGGCCGTCGGTGTCGACTGCGGTACGGCTGGGTGTGTAGCTCACCGGTCGGTACAGGTAGTCCATGCTGTTGAAGAACACGCCCATGTTGGTCAGCATCCACAGCCCGTCGTGAGCGTCGAACTCGACGATGAGCGCCTGGTCAGCGCCGAGCTCCCAGTACATGTTGGCCGCGGCCCGGCCGCGCTTGGCATCGGCACCGCTGGCCTCGACCTGAGGAAAGGTGTTCGGTCGATCAGCCTCGACGCCGCCGTAGCTGAACGGAAACTCCGGCCAATCCGACATCAGACCGGTGACGAAGTCGCCGGCCCAGTTCATCGCCTCGACCATCACCTCGGCCGAGGGCAGTGGCTTGGGCGTCGACATGTCGATCCGCTCGATCCGGATCTGCGCGGGCAACTCGTCCCAGCGGTCAAAACCCTGTCGGATGAACAGCTTCCGCGACTCCGCCGTGGTGGGCAGCCAGTTGGGACCACGTTGCGGACCGCCGATGTACAGCTCGAAGGCGCCGTCGTCGCCGATGCTGAGCTGATTGCCGACGAGGTTGGCTTCCGGTGTGTCGCCGAATGGCTCGTGCAGTACGCCGGGGCCGGGGGTGCGGAGGCCCTGCACGGTGATGTTGAAGAATCGTGCGGTGCCGCGGGTGCCAGTCACGCGATATGTCGAATGCCCGTCGATCCACGCCTGCTGATAGGTGAAGTCGCCGCAGTCGCCACCGAGCTTGCGGGTCGGACCGCAGAACGTGTGCAGCGCCGGGTAGCCGCTGTCACGAGTCTCCAACGCCAAATCGAAGGCTTGGCCCAGGTTTTGGGTGAGGAACCGGAATGCGTCGACGCGTTGCGCACCGGAGTGGGCATTGGCGTCCTTGAACGCCCGCGCGCCCGCGCTGCGGAGTTGTTCGCAGAACGCCGTCCACGCGGCCTGCAGCGCGGCGTCGTCGGGCCCGTCGCCGTAGGCCATCGTCAGGCCCCCAACTTGGTGAGCATCGCCCCTACGACATCACATGCGCGCCGGGCCGATCGAGCCGGCCTTGCTTCTCGATCCGCGGGCCGATCAGCTCGAGGTCGAAGCCGTGGGCGTAGCCGCCGGCCAGGGCCACGCCCGACTGCTCGGCGTGCGCCGCGCACGGCGCGACCATCTCGCAGAACCGGTCGGCGGCCTGAGCCCAGCTGAGTGAACCCCGCCCGCCGGTGAGCAGGTAGACGGTGCGGGCGCCGACTGCGGCGGTCGCGTCGATCACTCGGTTAAGCGCGGCACGGGCGTCCTGGGGGTCGTTGGCCAATGCGCCATCGGCGAACAGGTGGTACGCGGACTCAACGCTATAGATATTGTCCTGCAACAGTTTTGGGAATTGCGGGTCGAGCAGTTGGCTGTCCAGCGTGCTCAACCGTGTCACCGCGAGGTCAGTCCAGTACCTCTGCAGGTCGGTCAGCGGGGCGCCGTAGAACGTGACGTTGTGCACCGGCAGGCGCTCGTGTCTCACCGCTACCCTCGGTTCTCGATCTCGACACCGAATCGCTCACGGAACGGACGGAATTCCTCATGTAAGGAGTCGAGGTCCTCGCCGATATCGATGAGCAGCTGGGTGGAGTAGCGGAACTTGCCGTGCCGGTCGCCGCGGTTGTCGGCCAGGTACGACCGCATCGCCGACTCGGCCTGCGCTGTCAGCTCGCGACCGCCGAATGCGTAGTACCGCCGTACCGTCGCGACCTGATCGGCGATGAAGTCGGTGTAGCGGACATGCAGGATCCGCGGATCGCCGACCATCGGGTTGCTCATCGTGTTGGCGATGCTGGCACGGGTCATCTCGAGATGCTTCTTGGCCTCGGCCAGCAGATCGACGGGCCCGACGATGCCGTCCATGATGTCGGCCATCATCATCGCGCGCGATGCGGCCACCTGCACTGGGTCGCGGTGCAGCCAGACCAGCGTCGCGTCGGTATACGTCGCGAACATCTCTTTGAGCCGGAAGCCGTGAAAGCCTTTGAGTACCCAGTATTTTCGCGGGCGATCGTATTGCAGTTGTTGCAGCATGGCTTTGTGTAGCCGGTACTGTGCCGTTGCGTCGGTGGCCAGTCCACCGACCAGCGATTGCATCGGGACCCGCCACCACGCGGTCGGCGTCATCACCCGGAAATCGAACGCCCAGGTGCGTTCGTCTTCAGGCAGGCCGTCGCCGAGCATGTCGTTGTAGGGGTGGCTGTGCAGCCACTTGGGCATCTTGGCATTTATTTCGCGCCAGTCGTCGTCGGCCCGTGCGCGCCGCGCGTCGTCCGATCCGGCCAGACCGGGTGGTGGCGACGGGTACATCACCTCCCAGAAACGCAGCGCCCGGGCGTCCGGATCGACGGACATCAACGCATGCATCAGCGTTGTGCCCGAACGTGGTTCGCCGGTCACGAACATCGGCGCATCGATCACTTCATCGGCGATGGGGTAGCGATTGCGGTCTTCGACGAATTCCAGCCGCGAGGTCAGCAGCCACCCGCACACTTGGGCCGCCGCAGCGATACCCGCGGCGCCCATCCCGAGGCTGTTGAGGTGATCGACGGCGACGGCGAATCGCATGGGCAGCGTGGGGTCGGCGTAGTCGGTCAGGCCGGTGTCCGCTGTCGCGCAGGCCAGCAACTCGTCAGCGTCCAGTCCCGCGGTCACCCTAGGTCTCCGCACAACTGGAGCAGTTCGTCCTCGGCTGCGCGAACATTGGCGGCCGAGGACGCCGCATAGCCGAGGCCGGCCATCGCGCCGTAATCGAGGATCTTGGGTACGCGTAAGCCCGCATCGACAAACGTCTTGATGATCTTGGCGACCTCCTTGGGGGTGCCATGCGGGACCACGGCGAGCAGCATCTCCGGTCGCACCCCGGCCAGGAATTCGACGATCCGCTCGCGGGTGAGGATCGAGGGGTCGATGTCCTGGAATCCGCGCCAGCTAACGCCCATTGGATGCTCAAAACCGAAGCCGTGCAACGTCTCTGCGGACACCTGCAGCAGAAAGGCTTTCACCAGCGGCGCCTCCAAGATCTCAGCGAGCGCGGCGTCGTCTTGGCCGATCAAGCAGATCTGGATGAAACACGGCGTGATCGCCATCGGATCGCGGCCCGCGCGCTCGGCCGATGTCCTTACCGCCGAGAGCATCTCGGCGTAGTGCTCCGGTGTCCATGCGCCGGCCGGCCACCAGCCATCGGCGTACCGTCCGGCGATGTCGAGCATCCGGGGGCCGCTGGCCCCGATCCAGATCGGCGGCAGCCGGTCCTGGTACGCCTCGGTGTCCAGCCGGGCATGATGCAGCCGGTAGAACTGCCCGTCGAAGTCGACCGGACCGTCGCCCTCCCAGAGCAGACGGATCACCCGCAGCGCCTCCTCGAACCGGGCGACGGGGCGGGCGAAGTCGAAACCGTATGGCCGGGTGTTCTCGCTTTCGCCGCTGCCGAGACCGAGGATGAATCGGCCGCGGGCCAGGTGGTCGATGGTCAGCGCGGTCTGGGCCAGCATCGCGGGGTGGCGGCGGACGGTGTCGACGACGGCGGAGACCAGCGGGACGTTCTTGGTCAGCGCCGCGGCTGCGGCGGCCACCGCCAGGCCGTCGAGATGGCGATGCGGTGACGGCGAAGCGGTTGCCAGGTCGGTGAATTCAGGCGTCCAGATCGAATCCGGCCAGAAGCTGACCATGTGGTCGGGCAGCCAGATCGAGTGGTAACGACCGCTGTCCAGCTCGTCGAGCCGCGACAAGTCCAGGGGCAGGGTGGTTCGCAGGAATGCGGCGGGCTGAATTTTCATCGAGACATGATGCTAAGCACCCGCACAGCGCGGTGTCGACGAAATCGGGCCAACTGCGCGGTCGCCACTCAGTCACTGGGCGTAGGCGTGCGCCTTTTTGCCCGCCTCACAGCGACAAACCGCGGCGGCCCCAGCGACCCGGCAACCCAAAATCGCTACGAGGCGGGCACAACGGCACATGGTCCGAAAGCCGCCCAAAAACAAATGTGCGGTGTAAAAACTCAGCCCCCGATGATGAACTCTTCAAGCTGCGTGCGCGCGACGTCGTCGGGCAGCTGCTGCGGCGGGCTCTTCATCAGGTACGCCGACGCCGGGATCACCGGGCCGCCGATGCCGCGGTCCTTGGCGATCTTCGCCGCACGCACCGCGTCGATGATGACGCCGGCCGAGTTCGGCGAGTCCCACACCTCGAGCTTGTACTCCAGGTTCAGCGGCACGTCACCGAAGGCGCGGCCCTCGAGACGCACGTAGGCCCACTTGCGGTCGTCCAGCCAGCCGACGTGGTCGGACGGCCCGATGTGCACGTCCTTGGTCTTGAACTCGCGCTGCAGGTTCGACGTGACAGCCTGAGTCTTGGAGATCTTCTTGGACTCCAGCCGCTCGCGCTCGAGCATGTTGAGGAAGTCCATGTTGCCGCCGACGTTGAGCTGCATGGTGCGGTCGAGCTGCACGCCGCGGTCCTCGAACAGCTTGGCCATCACGCGGTGGGTGATCGTGGCACCGACCTGGCTCTTGATGTCGTCACCGACGATCGGCACGCCGGCGTCGGTGAACTTCTTGGCCCACACGGGATCGGAGGCGATGAACACCGGCAGCGCGTTGACGAATGCCACACCGGCGTCGATCGCGCACTGGGCGTAGAACTTGTCGGCCTGCTCCGAACCCACCGGCAGGTACGACACCATCACGTCGACGTCCGCGTCCTTGAGCACCTTGACCACGTCGACGGCCTCGGTGTCGGAGATCTCGATAGTCTCGGCGTAGTACTTACCGATGCCGTCGAGCGTCGGGCCGCGCTGCACGGTGACGTTGGTCGGCGGCACGTCGGCGATCTTGATGGTGTTGTTCTCCGACGCGAAGATGGCCTCGGACAGGTCGAAGCCGACCTTCTTGGCGTCCACGTCGAATGCGGCGACGAACTTCACGTCGCGGACGTGGTACTGGCCGAACTTCACGTGCATCAAGCCTGGCACGGTGTGGTTCTGGTCCGCGTCGTAGTAGTACTGGACGCCCTGTACCAGCGAGGACGCGCAGTTGCCGACGCCGACAATAGCGACTCGGACCTCGGTCGACGCCTGCGGCGCGTGCTGCTCACTCATACGGAGTTCTCCTTGACTCATGTTGGGGATTACTCGGCTCTAGGCCTGCTCTGCGCTGCGTTGCGCTACGCGTTCGGCCGCGATCAACTCGTTGAGCCAGTTGACTTCACGCTCGCTGGACTCCAGCCCGAGTTGATGCAGCTGGCGGGTGTAGCGATCCAGCGAGTTGGTGGCCCGCGCAATTGCTTCACGCAGGCCTTCTCGACGTTCTTCGACCTGGCGGCGGCGACCCTCCAGGATCCGCATCCGCGCTGCGGCCGGCGTGCGGTTGAAAAATGCCAAGTGCACACCGAACCCGTCGTCGGAGTAGTTGTGCGGGCCGGTGTCAGCCACCAGCTCGCTGAAGCGCAGCCGGCCGGCGTCGGTCATTTCGTACACGCGCCGGGCCCGACGCACCGGCGTGCCGGCCGGGGCCGCGTTCTCGGCGATCAGCCCGTCGGACTGCATCCGCCGGAGTGCGGGGTACAGCGATCCGTAGGAGAATGCCCGGAACGCTCCGAGCAG
>DASXJI010000510.1:0-8261 GCA_036497495.1 Mycobacterium sp. | reverse complement strand
CTCCATCGGCGTTTTCGCGGTATGGCTGGTGCGCTTCATGCTCTCCCGGGACTCCAGCCCACCGGCACCGCGGCGGGCGTGGCTGGTGCTGATCGTCGTCGGCGCGATCGGCATGGTCGCGATGGTGATCTGGTTCCACGTCTGGCAGGACCGGGTGCGCGACCTGATGGGGGTCAAGCACCTGGTGTGGCTCGACTACCCGCTGACCGCTGCAGTGTCGTTGGTCGTGCTGTTCGGCGTCGTCGAAACCGGCCAGCTCATCCGTCGACTGGTCCATTTTCTCGATCTGCGCCTCGATCGTTTTGTGCCCCCGCGCGTTTCAGCCGTGATCGTGGTTCTGCTGCTGGTCGCTCTGACGATCGCGTTGCTCAACGGTGTCGTGGTGAAGTTCGCGATGCGGACCATGAACAACACCTTCGCCACGGTCAACAACGAAATCAATCCCGATACCGCCGCACCGCGGACACCACTGCGGTCCGGCGGACCGCAGTCGCTGGTGACCTGGGAATCGCTGGGACACCAGGGCCGGATATTCATCAAGGGCGGGCCCACCGTCGACCAACTCACCGCGTTCAACGGCGCGCCGGCGACCGAGCCGATCCGTGCCTACGCCGGACTCGACTCCGCCGACGGCATCACCGCGGCCGCGGAGTTGGCCGCGCGAGAGTTGGAGCGCGAAGGCGGATTACGCCGCGCTGTCGTCGCGGTCGGAACCACCACCGGCACCGGCTGGATCAACGAGGCCGAGGCCGACGCGCTGGAGTACATGTACAACGGCAACACCGCAGTGGTGAGCATGCAGTACTCGTTCCTGCCCAGCTGGCTGTCCTTCCTGGTGGACAAGGAGAACGCGCGCCGCGCGGGCCAGGCACTGTTCGAGGCGGTAGACCGGCTGGTGCGCCGGCTGCCAGAAGCGCAGCGCCCCAAGGTCGTTGTGTTCGGCGAGAGCCTGGGCTCCTTCGGCGGCGAGGCGCCGTTCATGAGCCTCAACAACCTGTTGGCCCGCACCGACGGCGCGTTGTTCTCCGGGCCGACGTTCAAAAACACCATCTGGACCGATCTGACCGCGACCCGCGACCGCGGGTCGCCGGAGTGGCTGCCGATCTACGACCACGGCCGCTATGTGCGATTCGTCGCACGTCCTGAAGACCTCAAACGTCCTGAATCGCAATGGAATACGCCGCGCGTGGTTTATCTGCAGCACGCCTCAGATCCCATCGCCTGGTGGGATCCCGATCTGCTGTTCCGCCAGCCGGACTGGCTACGCGAAAAGCGTGGCTACGACGTGCTTCCCGAGACCGAATGGATCCCGGTGGTGACGTTCCTACAGGTGTCGGCCGATATGGCGGTGGCCGTCGATGTGCCGCAAAGCCACGGTCATGTCTACGTCGCAGACGTCGCCAACGCCTGGGCGGCGGTGCTGCAGCCGCCGGGGTGGACACCGGAGAAAACCGCCAAGCTGCGCCCACTGCTGCACGCCAGCGACGGCTAACGCCAGGTAAACGGACGCTGTGAAGGTGCCGTGGGTTTTGGGCTACTAGCTAGTCCATCGAACAATCTAGTGGCAGGATCACCCTCATCGAATCCCCAGGGAGGGAGTGATCGATGAACTGGACTATTCCATCGGGTGTGGGTCGTGTTGCGGCCAAGATCACGGTAGCCGGCGTTCTTTTTGCTGCGCCCGTGGCCGCTTTCGGTGCACCGGCGTTCGCGGCGACTGGTTTCGGCGGTGCGCCCAGGGTGCTACCGGCGCCGCCGCCCGCGGATCCACCTCCAGCGCCAGCGCCGCCGGCCCCGCCGCAACACAACTATGAGTACTACAACCCCAATGACTACAACGACTGGTACAACGCCGGCGCCGACGGTGGCGGCGGCGGAGGCGGCGGCTAGGTCGCAGTCACCAGGCCGGTCGCGAGCAGCGCCCGGTAACCGCCGACGACGTCCGTCGCGCGGTGCAGGCCCAAGTCTTGCAACGCGACCGCGGCCAGACTCGACGTGTAGCCCTCCGAGCAGAGCACCACCCACTCCACATCGTCGCTAATGGCTTGCGGCACTCGGGCGGCACTGGTCGGGTCGCAGCGCCACTCCAGCACGTTTCGCTCGACGACGAGCGCCTTCAAGGCCGTCGGCACTTCCCCTTCGCGAGCGCGCTGAGCCTGCGGCCGGATGTCGACCAGCAACGCGCCGCGCGACAACGCCGCCGGCACCTGGTCGGGCGCCAGACGGTGCAGCCGGGCCCGAGCGGTCTCCAGTGCCTGATCGATGCGGCTCATAGGTTCTCCGGTTGGTCGGTCAACTCGGTCCGCTGGCGCCGAAGCCGATGCTGGTTGGTGACCTCGTAGTACGACATCACCGTCAGCGGAGGCGAATACGCGTGCACGCTGAGCGAGGGCCCCGGTGGGTCGGACACCGCGGCCGGCGCAGGCGGACCGGTGGGGGCCCACACCACGTCATGCACCCAGCCGAGCGGGAACGCGGCCTGATCCCCCGCCACGAGCCGTTTGCAGCGCAAACGATCTCCGTCCCAACGGAATTCATCCAGCGACCCGGACAACAACGTCAGCGCACCCAGCGATCCGCCGTGGTCGTGCAACTCGGTGCGATGCCCGGGCACCCAGCTGATCAGCCAAACATCGACTTCGTCGTCGCCGTGCAGCCGGGCGAACCAACGATCGTCAGTGGGCACACCGCCCGCCGGGACGACCCGGTCGTAGCGGCCGCTGAGCACGTCGTCAGCCGTTCGGTCGGTGATGTACAGCAGGTCGGCCAGCCGTAGCCGGGTGGGACCGGGGACAGATCGCAGACGCGGCGGGCGGGACAGGACGGGGGCAGCAACGAGGTCTGCAGAAACCATGTGAGGCAAGCTCCAGAGCGAACGGGCGTATTAATGGGCGGCGGCAGGGCCCTATTTCCCGGCTTCTCCTCAGGCCGTTCCGGCCTGCATCGTCGCCGAGGCTAGGGCCGACAACACTCCCAAAACCGGGTTCGCTGCAACACGGTCGCCAGTGTTGCATAGATTGACCGGGTGCGGTCGCGGCCACCTCGCCCCCTGATCTTGAACACGGTTGCCGTCCTGACCGCCGCATCGGTGATGACGGGCTGCTCGGCCACCGGCACGAAGGGCCCGACCGTATCCACCTCGCCGTCAAGCACGGTGACGACAGCGGCGGTGGCGCCGGGCGTCGTGGCGATCTCCCCCGGGGGCGTCACGACCAAGATCAACGTGCCCTCCTACTCGACCGAAGAGCAGTACTTCCAGGCCTGCCATGCAGCGAAGACGTGGATGCAGGGGCACCCCGGCGACCGGGCGGCGCTGGTCGAGAGCTATTTGGCGACGGTCCAGACGCCCGGCTTCGTCGGTGCCGGCACCTGGAATATCGCCTGGGCCGCACTGCCGCTGCCGCGGCAGGCGGGAGTGATCGTCGCGGCCAACGCGGCCGCCAACGACGAATGCGGCTGAGCGCCGGCCCGCGCTTGAATCACGCCGAGCAAAAAGCGGGTTCTGGGGCTGGACGGCAGTAGCGACCCGGCCGGTAAATAGATTTCTCTTTGCATTCCCAGCATTCGCCGGCAGGTGCTCAGCCGATGCAATGACGTTGAGGAGGCTTTGGCATAGTCAAAGGAAATTTCCAGCTTTTTTTCAATTTTCCGACGCATAATGCACGCGAACCGGCCCCGTATTAAAGTCGTTAAAATGGCTTCGACCAGTTGCCTCCGTTGTTCGGCGTACTTAGCTTCGGTGTTATGCCAACATTCAATGTCAACAGCGTCGACTGGGACGAGCTATACAACGGAGCGGCGTCTTACGCGCCCGGAAATCCCGGCTGGAATATCGGTGAATTGCAACCCGAACTCGCCGCTCTGGAGCGTCAGGGGCGTTTCCGAAGTCCGGTTCTCGACTCTGGCTGCGGGGTCGGAGTCACGACATTGGCGCTTGCCCAAAAAGGATATGAGGCCGTCGGCCTCGACCTTTCCAGCAGCGCCATCGAGCAAGCTAGGCGCGCAGCAGCCAGTGGAGGTCAGGACGTCGAATTTGGCGTCGCCGACCTCTCGAAATCGACAGGGTACGAAAACTACTTCTATACCGTTGTCGACGGGCTGGTCTTTCATTGCCTGCCCGAGCAGTTGCGCAACGGTTACATCGAAGCGAGCGCACGAGCGCTGCGGCCTGGCGGGAGATTCTTTGCGCTGGTTTTCTCTACCGACGCCTTCCCGCCGAATGCCGATTTCGGGCCACGGCCATTCACCGAGCCAGAATTGCGCGAAACCGTCGGTAGGCACCTAATCGTCGACGAGGTGCGGCCGGCGCGTGCATGGGTCAACGTGCCACGGGCTCTGCCCGACGGTTTCGAATACCGCAACGTGACAATCGGGTCCGACGGGCGCGCGCAGCTGCCGTCGTTCCTGGTCAGCGCTCACCGCAGCTGATCCCCGCCCGCAGGGTTCGGCGGTCGCCACCAACTGGCTGCCGAACCCTCCGCGTGTGTGGGTGCTGTGCGTCCCACCGCCCCCCGCGCGGGGAACAATGAGTCCATGACCGACGCCGACGTAACGCCCGAACCGGAACCCGGGCGGCGCGTGGCGTTGGCGCTGGGCAGCGGAGGTGCCCGCGGGTACGCCCACATCGGGGTTATCCATGAGTTGCGAGATCGCGGCTATCACATCGTCGGGATCGCCGGTTCGTCGATGGGGGCCCTCGTCGGCGGGTTACAAGCGGCCGAGCGGCTCGACGAATTCGCCTACTGGGCAAGGTCGTTGACTCAGCGTTCAATCCTGCGGCTGCTGGATCCGTCGATCACCGCGGCCGGCGTGTTGCGGGCTGAGAAGATTCTGGACGCGGTGCGCGACATTCTCGGCGCCGCCACCGTCGAGGAGCTGCCGATCCCCTACACCGCAGTGTGCACCGATCTGCTGGCCGGCAAGTCGGTGTGGTTGCAGCGCGGCCCGGTCGACGAGGCGATCCGCGCGTCGATCGCGATCCCGGGCGTCATTGCACCGCACGTCATCGACGGGCGGCTGCTGGCCGACGGCGGCATACTCGACCCGCTGCCGATGGCGCCGATCGCGGCCGTCAACGCCGACCTGACCATCGCCGTCAGCCTGTCCGGCAGCGAAGCCGCAGGCGGCGAGCCAGAACCCCGGCCCACAACCGAGTGGCTGAATCGGATGCTGAGCAGTACCTCGGCGCTACTGGACTCTCCGACCGCACGCGCGGTGCTCGACCGGTTCGGCGCCTCGAGTGCGGACGACGCAGACGACACTGTGGACACAGCGAGCGCCCCGGAGTCCGAACCTCCCAGGCTCGGCGGTTTCGAGGTGATGAACCGCACCATCGACATCGCCCAGGCCGCGCTGGCCCGTCACACATTGGCGGCGTATCCGCCCGACCTGCTGATCGAGGTGCCGCGCTCGGCTTGCCGCAGCCTCGAATTCCACCGCGCGGCAGAGATGATCGAGACCGGCCGCGAACTGGCTGCCCAGGCGCTGGACACCATCACCTGACGCCGAGGAACGCCGCGACGGCCGCCGCCTCCCGTCGGCCCTGCGCACGCCCGGCATGCGCGGAGGGCACGCGGCAGCGCGGGTCGAGTGCGTTCGGACCATATGCCGCCAGCGAGTCGTCGTCGGCGAACACACCCAGCGCTCTGCCGCGAAACCCGTTGATCTCCATGGCCGGCCCGGCGCCGAACGCGGACGGCGCCGATTCACCGGCGGGCACCAGCACCACCGCCGCAGCGCAGTCGTCGGCGACGTCGAGGTTGATCGTGCTGCCGATGCCGCCGTCCATGTAACGCCGATCCCCGATCGTCACCGGCGGCCACGCTCCGGGTACCGCGCAACTCGCGGCCACCGCGTCCACCAGCTCGACGCCGGAATCGCGGTCGAGCGCCACCAATTCGCCGGTGGCGATGTCGATGGCGGTGAGGCGCAGCTCGCGGTCAGGCCAGACGTGCGAGCGAAGTCGCTGCGCGATGACGTTGCGCCGCAACGGCTCGGCCAAGGTATCGGCTGCCAGCGCGACCGCCCCGATCCGCTGCCGCTTCTGCACCACGGTGGTGTCCGGGCTCGACAGGGCGGTCAGGAAGAGCTCCATAATGGCCTCGATCTCGACGCCGGGGTCGAGTTCGGCGGACGTCTCGCTGACCTGTCGCGCGAACAGCTCCGCCAGATCGACGCCGCTGCCGATCTGTGCGACGACCGCCGAGCCGGCCGAAGTGCCGAGCAGCACGTCGGAATCCAGCAAGGCCGCCGCCGCGGCCGGAGACTCGTCGGCGATTCCAATCAAGATACCTGTTTCCCAAGCGATTCCGGCGACACCACCGCCGCCGAGCACCAGCGCACGTTTGCCCGTCACGTCGACGAAGTGTGCTGCGCCGCCTGCGCCGTCGCGTTCAGATCCTCAGGGCCCAGCTGGTGTCGAGGCGGATCCGGCAACACCATGTCACTGGTGATCTGCAGCGCGGAATCGACATGGACCAGCTCGCCCGGTTCGAGCAGCCGCCATCGCGGATCGTCGTCCATCCGCTCGCTGGCGAACACTACCGACGGCTGGGACCGCAGATGGTCACTGTCCGCACGAATACGGCTGGTGCGCAAATGGAATCGGTGATCCGACGGCGCTTCTCGACGGTCCAAGAGGTATAGCTCGTTGGGCTCCGGGTAACGCAGTGCCCACAGATCCGTTGCGGTGCTCAGCAACACATTGACGGCATAGATCGGGGCGTTTGCCGCCAGCCAGCCCAAGGCGTCAACCAAGCCGTCCCGCACATCGCCGCCACACGCCCGGATGGAGGCGGTGATCAACGCGAACACCCGCTCGGAGTCGGTCTGCCCCAATACCAGGTCAGCGGTGCCGAGCTCGGCCAGTCGCTGGTCGAGCACCTCCAGACCTTCCACCACGCCGTTGTGCGCGAAAATCCGGTCGTCCTGCAGGAACGGATGGGTGTTGACCACGTCGTGAGATCCGGTAGTCGCATACCGAACATGCGCGATGAACGTGGTACCGGTCAGCTCATGCGCTTCGGTGGCGAAGTCGACGTCCTGCCAGGCCGCGATCGGCTGCTTGCGAACCTGCGGGCGACCCCGGCCGTCAAACACACCTAGCCCGGTCCCGTCGGGGTTTTTTCTGCTTTGCGCGGCAAGGTTGTCCGGAGCGTCGAGCAGCCAAAACGTCGCTGTGACAACGTTTGTCCCGGCGTGCAGCCCGAAGAGCCGGCACATCAGCGGGTCAGCTCGGCCGACAGCGTCGCCAGCGACTGGCGCGCGTAGCCCTTCCACAGCTGGCCCAGCACCGGCAGCAACGGCGCCGCGAGCAGCGAAGCGGCATGGATGTTCCAGCTCCAGGTGATGGTCGTCGCGGTGCCCCTCGGGACGAACCTCCACTCTCCCTCAGCCCTGCCGACCAGCAATCCCAGCGGGCCGGTGATCCCGGTCAACGTGTAGCCGAACGAATGCGGCGGGTCCAGAGAGGTCAGCTCCTCGTGGAAGCTGCCGGTGGGGCTCAGCAGCACTGTGCGGCTCTGCCCGGCGATGCCCCACTCACCTTGCTGATCCCGGACTTCCTTGACCGGCCCGATGGGTCCATACCAGCGGCTGAAAACCGTGGTCAGCGGTATCGGCAGGGTTCCGGCGAAGGCGTCGTCGACGCTGACCGGAATCACCCGCGATTGCTGGACATCCAGAGTCTGTGCCATGCGGGCAGGCTACCGCGACAGCCCGGGTGCGGCCCGCCCGGTGATCAAAGGCAGGTCGAAGAAAGTCTGGAGGCCGGCCGGTGCTGCGCAGGTCGCCGCGACGGCGTTCACGCAGTGCGCCGCCGTCGCGACGACACCGGGGTTGCTTTTCAAACCGGCGTCCACACTGTCCGGCTGCCAACCCTTGACCGTGATGAACGCGTCCGGGTTGCCACGGACCTCGATCTCGTAGCGTTCCCCGGCTGGCCCGAAAGACCAAGGCGGATCCAGGTTTTCCTGACCCATCAACCAGTTCACCGTGATCCGGACCACCGCGGCATCGCCGACGAAGGCCTCCCAGTGGAAGCGACGTCCGGCCACCTGGCCGGGCTCGATCACCCCGATCGGTGAGTCGATCGGCCCGGTCGCCACCGCCACCTCTTGCGACGAGCGGATCTGCGGGTCGGCGGCAAAGCCCAGCCGATCCACGCACAGCCGGACCGACTGAAAGAATCCGCCGTCGAGAATCTTCTGCATCGGTCCGGTCAGCGCCTTGTCCGGCGTGCCGCCGAAGCCCATCACGTAGCG
>DASXJI010000509.1:0-25706 GCA_036497495.1 Mycobacterium sp. | reverse complement strand
GCGACCCTGGACAGCGCCAATGAGTCACCCACATGGTCGGCGACATCCTGAATGGCCGGCAGCTGATAGTTGTGCGCCAGGATCGTGGCGTTCCGCAGGTCGGCCAGCCGACGAATCTCGGCAGCCCATTGCTCGTCGCCCTCGATGCCACCGAAACCGTTGGAAGAGTTCGTGATTCCCGCGGCCAGATCGCTTGCCATGTCTTCAACCGGCCCGTTCGACATCACGTCGGTGCGATTCACGACTGCCATAGTCGATCCTTTCGCCTCCCGGCATCGGTTTTCGACTTATAATCGAAAACATGGCCCATGGTAGCACTACGCACGAAGTGCTGGCCGTCGTATTCCAGGTTCGCGGGCTCGGACCAGGCCCGATGACGCAGAAGCCCGAGCTCAGCGTGCTGCTCTGGCAACGCGCCCAAGATCCCGAACGTGGTGCGTGGTCACTGCCCGGTGGCCAACTGCGCCACGACGAAGACATCAGGACGTCGGTGCGCCGCCAGCTGGCCGAAAAGGTTGACCTCCGGGAAGTCGCGCACCTGGAGCAGCTCGCGGTGTTCTCCGAGCCCGATCGGCTGCCCGGTACCCGCACGATCGCGTCGACGTTCCTGGGCCTGGTTCCCTCCCCCGCCATCCCGGAGCTGCCATCCGACACCCGTTGGCACCCGGTCACCGCGTTGCCGCCGATGGCGTTCGACCACGGCCCGATGGTGGCCCACGCGCGAACCCGCCTGGTCGCCAAGATGTCCTACACCAATATCGGGTTCGCTTTGGCTCCAACCGGATTCGCCATGTCGACGCTGCGCGACATCTACAGCGCCACCTTGGGTCATCAAGTGGATACCACCAACCTGCAGCGCGTGCTGGCCCGCCGCGGCGTGATCAGCCCGACCGGCACCGTCGCGCACTCCGGCCGCAGCGGCGGTCGACCGGCGGCGTTGTACCGGTTCACCGATTCACAGTTGCGGGTCACCGACGAGTTCGCCGCCCTGCGCCCGCCCGGCTCAGCGTGAGTGGACGACTCACCGGCGGGCCGACTGGATTCTTAGGGCCCTCTTAAGCAAGAATGCCCTGATGGACATTGGCAACCTTGCGAGCGCCGTCGAAACCGGCGCCGAGTGGATCGGTCGGGCGCCCCATGAGGAATTACAGGCCAAGGCCCGCCCGCTGCTGCCGACCGAAGACCCGTTCTACGAGCCACCGCCCGGTTACCAGCACGCCACCCCCGGCACGGTGCTGCGTTCGCGCGATGTGGAGCTGGCATTTCTCGGCCTGATCCCGCAGCGGACGATGGCCACCCAGCTGCTCTATCGGACGACCGACATGAACGGCCGGCCCGAGGCGACGGCAACTACGGTGATCGTTCCCGCCGATGTCGCGCCCGACCGGCCCTGTCCGGTGCTGTCGTACCAGTGCGCGATCGACGCCGTGTCGTCCCGCTGTTTTCCGTCGTACGCCTTACGGCGACGCGCGCAAGCCATCGGTTCGCTGGCTCAGCTGGAATATCTGCTGATCGCCGCCGCCCTCGCCGAAGGCTGGGCGGTGTCGATACCCGACCACGAGGGCCGCACCGGAATGTGGGGCGCACCCTTCGAGCCCGGCTACTTCATTCTCGACGGAGTTCGGGCCGCGCTGAATGCCGAGCGACTCGGGCTGTCCTCCTCGGCGCCGGTGGCGCTGTGGGGCTACTCCGGTGGCGGGCTGGCGACCGCATGGGCCGCCGAGATGTGCGCCGACTACGCGCCCGAACTGGACACGGTCGGCGCCGTGCTCGGATCACCGGTCGGCGATCTCGGCCACACCTTCCGCCGGCTCAACGGCACCTACCTGGCCGGTTTGCCGGCCATGGTGATCGCCGCACTGATGCACATCTACCCCGACTTGAACCGGGTCATCCAGGAGCACACCAGCGACGAGGGACGCGCGCTGCTGCAGCGGCTGGAGAGCATGACCACAGTCGGCGCGGTGCTCCGGATGGTCAAGAAGGACGTCGGTGTGTACCTCGACCGGCCACTGGAGGAAATCCTGACCATGCCCGAGGTACAGCACGTCTTCGACAGCATCAGGCTGGGCGCCAAGGTGCCCACGCCACCGGTGCTGATCGTGCAGGCCGTGCACGACTACCTGATCGACGTCGAGGACATCGACCGGTTGGCCGACGCCTACTCCGCGGGCGGAGCCGACGTCACCTACCACCGCGATGCGTTCAACGAACACCTACTGCTGCATCCACTGTCGGCGCCGATGGCGCTGCGCTGGCTGCAGGACCGATACGCACGCCGGCCGCTGAGCGATCACTTGATCCGAACGAAATGGCCGACGATGTTCAACCCGGCGACCTATGCCGGAATGGCGCGGCTGGCCGTGATTGCGGCCAAGGTGATCACTGGCAAGGCAGTTCACCACCGCCCGCTATGACCGCGACGCGCTCTCCGCGCTCTCCGCGCTGTCGGGTCGCGGATACACCGTCTTGACGGCCGGATAGCCGCCCAGATCGTCTCGGGCGGTCGCCGCGACCGGTACCGCGTACACCAATGCGGCGGTCGCGGCCGGTAGTAGCAGCGTGCATGCGCGCTGCAGCCAGGACGGGCCGAAGAACACCGACGGCGCCTCAGTGACGTAGTACAGCGGGTGGTCGTGGCTCACCGGCGCCGCAGCGAAATCTGGTGTGCCATAACGCAAGTGCGCCAGCAGCACGCCCACGCCGACCGCGGCGCCCGCCGCGATCACCATGCCGATGCACAGCGCGATGACCATCCCGGGACCGCGATGTGGCCGCCACTGCCAGGCCAGCACGGCAGCCACCGCGGCAACGACATTCAGCAGGCCCAGCATCAGGAATGCCGAGACGAAGAAGTGATCAGCTTCGCTGCCCAGGTATTCATGCAGCCGCTCACCGCTACGGGTCAACACCACCGCCCCCTTGACCGGCGGGGCCAGCCACGCCCACAGAGCGCCGATAAGCGCGCCGACCGGCAGAAGGCCCGCCGTCACCGTGATGGCCGCCCGCCGTCGAGAAATCCGCGGCGCGCCACCGGTCCGCAGGTCGGTCATCGTCGCGACTCCAGATCGGCCGAGTCCACCCGCCCGTGCCGTGAACATTTCGCCCACCAGCCGTCGGGCCGGACCTGCACCACCATGCGGCGTCCGCATTCGGCGCAGAATCGGGGCGGCTCCAAACCCAGCTGGGCCGCCGTCGGCACCGCGCCGCCGGCAGCATCGCCCGTGTAGACGTTGTAAGGGCCCGCCCCCACCGGCGCAGGCAGATCCCGGAACATCAACGTCTCGCTCTACAGGCTCGCGTTGAGGGCCTTGATCGGCATCTGCAGATCGTCGAGCAGCTCCAGATCAGCTTCAGCGGGCCGACCCAGCGTGGTCAGATAGTTGCCGACGATCACGGCGTTGACGCCGCCCAGAATGCCCTGTTTTGCGCCCAGGTCCCCGAGTGTGATCTCGCGACCACCGGCGAAGCGCAACATGGTCCGGGGCAGAGCCAACCGGAATGCGGCCACCGCTTTGAGCGCCTCGCTGGCCGGCAGTACTTCCAGGTCGCCAAACGGCGTGCCCGGTCGCGGGTTGAGGAAGTTCAGCGGCACTTCGTCGGGGTCCAGCTCGGCCAGGTTGGCGGCGAACTCGGCGCGCTGCTCAACCGTCTCGCCCATGCCCAGGATGCCTCCGCAGCAGACCTCCATGCCGGCCTCGCGCACCATCGACAGCGTCGCCCAGCGCTCTTCCCAGCTGTGGGTGGTGACGACATTGGGGAAGAACGAGCGAGCGGTCTCCAGATTGTGGTTGTAGCGGTGCACGCCCATCGACGCGAGCCGCTCCACCTGCTCGGCGCTCAACATGCCCAGCGAGCAAGCGATCTGGATGTCCACGGCATCGCGGATCGCCTCGATACCCGCAGCCACCTGGGCCAGCAACCGCTCGTCGGGTCCACGCACCGCCGCAACAATGCAGAACTCGGTGGCACCGGACTTGGCGGTCTGTTTGGCCGCCTCGACGAGGCTGGGGATATCCAGCCAGGCGCTGCGCACCGGCGAGGCGAACAATCCCGACTGCGAGCAGAAGTGACAGTCTTCCGGGCAGCCACCGGTTTTCAGGCTGATGATGCCCTCGACCTCGACCTCGGGACCGCACCAGGCCATCCGCACCTCGTGCGCCAGCGCCAGCAGCTCTTCGAGCCGTTCGTCGGGCAGCTGCAGCACTTCCAGCACCTGCTGCTGGCTCAGCCCCTCGCCACCCTCGAGCACCTGTTGACGGGCCACCGCCAGGATGTCGGTGCGGTCGGTGTCGGAAGTTGGCCGGGTCGCCGCCTGAGTCACCAGCTACTCCTTAAGTCTTCGTATTTGTCCTGTCCACGCATTCGGGACGCAGCGGAGCCGGACTCTCGCAACCAGCGTTGAACGGTGCCCAGGCTAGGCTAGCGGTGTGCACCTGCACAAACGTCATGTGGTCGCGCGGCCGCGACTGGGTACCCGATAGGGGTAGGCAACAGAGCCCCAGGGGTGAACGCAATTGAGTAGTGCACACGTCGAATATGTCGCCCACCATTGGCTCCTGCTTGCCGGACCGGCGTTCTTGCCGGCCGTGATCGTCGTCGCCGTGGTGCTGTATGTCGCGATCAAAGACCGGCGCACACCAGACGAGGATCAGCAGGCGACGAAGCGCGACACGGCCGACGAACGGCGTGACTGAGACACGCGGGTAGCAAATCAGCCGAAGTTTGAACGTGGAGCCCGAAGGCTACCTACTGTGGAGTAAGTTCAGCGCCCGAAAGAATTCGGGCGGGCCACAGCGTGGTGGGAGGTATCTCGGTGGACCTGACGTTCCTAGCAGATCCGCCGGCGCGCGGCGCCGGCCTCAACCAGGTGATAGGCCTGTCCGTCGCCGGGCTGGTGATCGGCGCGGTGATGTTGTACATCGGCTGGGCGCATCGCACGCACCGGATCACGTGGTTGACCACCGCTGCGGAATGGCTGGGAGGAAAGTTCGACCGCCCGTCGTGGGTCGCATTGCCCGTCTTGGTGTTCACCACATCGATCATCTGCGCCCTGTTTGGGTTCATTTGGGATGTCAGCTGGCATATCGGCAATGGGCGCGATCCCGGTCCGCTGGCCAATCCGGCGCATTACTTCATCATCATCGGTCTGTTCGGCATCTTTGTCGCCGGCATGATCTCGGTGGTACTGCCATTCGACAAACCGGGCCCGGCAGCGGTGCGCATCACCCGCAACTGGTACGCGCCGGTCGGCGGGTTGCTGATGGCAGCCTGCGGAATGTACGCGATGATCGGCTTCCCGCTGGATGACATCTGGCACCGCATCTTCGGCCAGGACGTAACGCTCTGGGGCCCAACCCACCTGATGATGATCGGCGGCGCGAACTTCTCACTGTTCGCGGTGCTGATGCTGGAGTACGAGGGCGAGCGGTACCTGCAGGCAAGCGCGCCCGCCGATGGCGCTGTGGAGCGAAAAGACCGCCCCTTCGTCCGATTCGTGCGTTATCTCTCCTGCGGCGGGTTGTTGATCGGAATGTCGGTCTACCAAATCGAATTCGACTTCGGAGTGCCGCAGTTCCGGTTGGTTTTCCAGCCGATGCTGATCGCCGCCGCCGCCGCCGCTGGGACGATAGTCGCGCGCATGACCTTGGGTCGAGGTGCGGCGATCATCGCCGCCCTCTTCGCGATTGGGCTACGCGGGCTTGTCGCTCTGATCGTCGGACCCGTTCTGGGCGCGGCGATCAACTGGTTCCCGCTGTATTTAGGACCGGCGTTGGTGGTCGAGGTGCTGGCCTTCACCCCGCTGTTCCGCCGACCGATCCTGTTCGGCGCCGTCGCCGGTCTGGGCATCGGCACCGTCGGCCTGTGGCTCGAGTCGCTGTGGATCGGAGCGGTCTACCACTACCCGTGGCCGATCACGCTGTGGCGCGAAGCGCTGCCGACGGCCGTCCCGGTGGCGATATTGGTCGGCATCTGCGCGGCGATGTTCGGGATGGTCCTTACCAGCCAACGCCTGCCGGGCAGGGGTGTCGGCATCACCGCGGTGGCGCTCACGGTCCTCGTCATCGGCGGCACGGTCGCCAACGGCCTGCACATTCACGTACCCAGCCAGGACACCGCCACCGTCAAACTGACCGACCTGCCGAGCCCACCGGGGCAGCGGATGGTGTCGGCCGATGTGCAGATCAATCCGCCCACCGCCATCAGCGACCATCCGGATTGGCTCACGGTGCTGGCCTGGCAGGGTCGGATGAACAACGAACGAGGCCTGGTGATCGACCGGCTCACCAAGGTTGGTCCAGGGCATTATGTGTCGAATCGTCCACTCCCGGTGTGGGGCTCGTGGAAGACGTTGCTGCGTATCCAGGACGGCCGAACGTTGGCGGCGGTGCCGATCTGGGCACCCGCTGACGACGCCATTCCCATCAACGAAATCCCCGTGCAGCTCAACAGCACCCGACCCCTCACATTAGAGGTGTCGATCCTTCAGCGTGAGCGTGACCCGGGCGTCCCCGCGTGGCTGTTCACCGCCGCCGGAGTGGTCGTGCTGTTCTTTACCCTGTGCGTCGTCTCAGCTCTGACGTGGGGCGCCGGCCGGATCAACGAGGACGACACTGCCCCAACGCAACCCGAGGAACCGGCGTTGGATCGCGTTCCCCCGCAGGCGGCATGAGGGCAGCGGCAGCGGTCTCGTCGACGCGCGTACTGTTCGCGGCATTAGTCGGGGTAGTCGCGGTAGCACTGGCCGGGTGCGGTGGTGCGTCGAAACCAGCCGGCGGCGCAGGACTGACGATCGACATCACCATCGCCCACGGGCAGGTCACGCCGGCCAATGCGACCCTGCAGGCAACTGTCCGCCAACCGATTACGCTGCGTGTCACCAGCGATGCCGCTGACGAGTTGCACGTGCATTCGGTGCCCGATCACAAGTTCGAGGTGGCCGCAACGGCCAATCAGACATTCCAATTCAGCGTTGACGTTCCGGGCAGCGTCGACGTCGAGCTGCACCATCTCGACCGCACCGTCGCCACCATCCACGTGCATCCGTGACCAAGCCGGTCATCCTCGCGCACGGCCTCGGCGGGTCGAGCGACCTTCCGGTGCCGTATGCGTTTTCGGTGATCGGCGCGGCGTGGGCGTTGACCTTCACCTTCGCGCTGGTCGCGTTCGCGTGGAAGCGGCCACGGTTCGATCCGGACAATCCGACTCGCCCGCTGCCGGCGGCGGTGACGACTTTCGTGGACTCGCGGGCCGTCCGCGGGGTGGCGGCCTTCGCGGCGTTGGCGTTCACCTGGTGGGTGCTGCTGGCCGGGTTGTGCGGACCGCAAACGCAGAGCAACGCGCTGCTCGGTGTCTTCTACGTGCTGCTGTGGGTGGGGCTGGTGGCGGTCTCGCTTCTCGCTGGGCCGGTATGGCGCGTCATCTCGCCGGTGCGCACGGTATACCTAGTGCTGCAACGCATTATCCCGAAACGCTTCGCCGAGCCACGGTTGAGCTACCCGGAATCCTGGGGGTATCGGCCTGCCGCGGTGGGGCTGTTCGCCTTCGTGTGGCTGGAATTGGCCAGTCCCAATCCGGCCTCGCTGCCGTGGGTCAAGACGTGGCTGCTGATCTATGCCGTGGTGTTGCTGGGCGGCGCCTGGCTGTGCGGGCAACGGTGGTTCGCCCGAGTGGACCCGTTCGGCGTTTACAGCATGGCGGTTTCGCGGCTCTCTCCCTTCCGGCGCGACTCGAAGACTCACAGAATCGCGATCGGCAACCCCTTCGATCATCTGCTGTCGTTGCCGATTCGGCCGGGCATCGTCGCCGTGCTGGCGGTGCTGCTTGGCTCCACCGCATTCGACAGCTTCTCATCGTCGGCTACCTGGCGCAACTTCGCTGACGGCCTCGCCCGAAGTATTCACGCTGTGCCGGTATCGGTTTCGTTGTCCGCGTTGCGCACCATCGGGATGCTGGTTTTCGTCGCTGTGGTCGCGACGACTTTCTCGCTGGCCGCCCGCGCGACCGGCGGAATCGACCGCGAGCAGCGTCGTGCGCTACCCGGCCAGCTGGCGCACTCGCTGATTCCCATCGTGGTGGGTTACATCTTCGCGCACTACCTGTCGTATCTGCTCGAACGCGGGCAGCAGGCGGTGTTCGCCCTCGCCGACCCCCTCGGCAAAGACTGGAACCTGCTGGGGCTGGGTCATTTACACGCCGCCTATGTGCTTTCGCTGCATCCCACGGTGTTAGCTGTCATCAAGGTGACGTCCGTGGTCACCGGACACATCGTGGCGGTGATCGCGGCGCACGACAGGGCGCTGCGGCTGCTGCCGACGGGTCACCAACTCACCGGCCAGCTGACCATGATGCTGGTCATGGTCGGCTACACCTTCACTGGGTTGTACTTGCTGTTCAGCGCGTAGACGTCATTCCAGGACGCCGTCATGCAGCTCGGCGAACAATTCGGTGTTGCGGCTGTAGTCGACAGGCACGTCGACAATGGTCACTCCCGGCTCGGCCAGCGACCGGGTGAACGCGCCCTCGAACTCGGTCAGGCTACCCACCCGGACACCCTTGGCGCCGAATGCGGCCGCGTAGTGGACGATGTCGTAGTCGCCCAACTGCACACCTGATGTGCGCCGGTACTTCAGCTCCTCCTGGAACGCGACCATGTTGTAGGTGTTGTCGCGCATGATCACGTGTGTGAAGCTCAGTCCCAGTCGCGTAGCGGTCTCCAATTCCTGTGCACTGAACAGGAATCCACCGTCGCCGGACACCGACACGACGGGTGTACCCGGCCGCACAAGGGCGGCGGCCATCGCCCACGGCAACGCGACACCCAGGGTCTGCTGGCCGTCGGAGAACAGCAGTCGCCGAGGCTGATACACCCGGAAATGCCTGGCCATGTAGATGTAGTGCGATCCCACGTCGCAGGCCACCGTGGCAGTGTCGTCGATCAGGTCCCTGATCTTCAGGACGATGGCGGCCGGGTTGACGCCGCCGCCGGTCTGCGGGCGTTGCCGGGCTTCCTCATCGATGTTCAGCAGCGCGGCCCGCTGTTGGGCGATGCGGACAATGACGTCGTCATCCAGTCGCAGCCCGATCAATTGGCGGGTCAACTCAGTCAGCGTCGCAGCGATGTCGCCGCGCAGCTCGAGGGTTGGCTGGTAGTGGTTGTCGATATCGGCGGGCATTTCGTCGATGTGGATCAGGGTGCGGGACGGATCCGAATTCCACAGTCCCGGGTCGTATTCGACGGGGTCAAAGCCGACCGTGACCAACACATCGGCATGGCCGATCACGATGTCGCCCGGTTGGTTGCGGAACAGTCCGACGCGCCCCACGAACCGGTGTTCCAGTTCGCGCGACACGACACCGGCCGCCTGAAACGTCTCGACGACTGGCAGGTCGGCGACCGAGATGAGCTCGCGCAGCGCCGCACAGGGCGCGGGTTCGCCGGCGCGAATGCCGACGAACAGGGCGGGGCGCTTTGCGGCCCGAATCAAGTTGACGGCCTGCGCAATTGGGCCAGCCGGTGCGGGACCCAACGCCGGCACCTGCGCCGGCTCGACAATTGCCGCTGATGTGGTGGCCGCCAACACGTCGGCGGGTAGCACCACCGCCGCCGCGCCGTACGGCTGAGTGAGCGCGATGCGGATGGCGTTCGCGACCGCCTCGGGGACGTTATCGGGATCATTGACCTCGCCGGTGTACTTCGTGAACGGCTTCAACGCCGCAACGGCATCCATCGACTGATGGGTGCGCTTGAGCCGGTCGGCCCGCTGCACGGCACCGCAGATCGCCACCATCGGGTCCTGCTCGGTGGTGGCGGTGATCAGTCCAGTGGCCAGGTTGGTGGTGCCGGGGCCCGACGTCACCAATGCGACGCCCGGTGTCCCGGTGAGCCGGCCGACCGCGGCGGCCATGAACGCAGCGTTCTGCTCATGACGGCAGACAACCAGTTGCGGGCCGCCGTCAGCCAGAGCGTCGAAGACGGCGTCGACCTTGGCGCCTGGTACGCCGAAGACGAATCGGACGCCGTAGGCGGCGAGGGTTTCGATCACGCGCTGAGCGGATCGCACGTCGTTGCTCAGCTCATTCCCCCTCGGTGCGGCGGATCTGGTTATCCATATCGGTCTTGTTCAGTTCGGCCGCAAGGAATTCCGGTGTGCGCGGCAGGCTCAGATGCAGATCAGAGCGAATACTGATGTCCACCCGGCCGCGCGTCAACAGGTAGTCCAGGGCGTGTCCGCCATGGCGCCGTTCGGCGTCGACGAAATGGGAGTGGTAGCCGGCCACTGAGACGCCCTGCTCGTAGTCCGGCATCCGGAATCCCCCCAGGGTGCCGGTGGCGTCGCTGAAGGTCACCTCTTGCTGGTCTTGGGTAGCCTCCGTGAACGGCGGGTAGGGTCGGTGCTGCGCGGTGACCGTGCGAGTGCGAATCACGCTGAAATCGCCGGTAACCCGAACAGCGACGATCAGATTCGTACTCGGCAGTGATTCGTCGATCCGTGCTTTGAGGCCGGCGCGGTCGACGGGTTCAGTCACCTCGAACGACCGGTCGGCGTCAAACCAGGTGACCACCGCGAACGGGGTGCGCTGATCAGGATCGGCGACCTGAGCGGTGCCGTCGCCGCGCAGTTGGTAGCAGACGCCGTCGAGCACCAGCATCTCGCCGTCCAGCCCGTTGAAGGTGCCCAGGCCAAAGTTGCCGTGCCGCAACAATTCCCGGATTGTCACGTCGCCGTCGTAGACGCCGTCGAGCAGAGCACCCATCGTCGAGGTCTGGTAGACCTCGCTGCCGTGGCGATGCGCGAGCATCGCGTGCAGCCAACCGCGCAGACGGCTCGCAGCGGACTCGGCCGGATCAGACACCATCTGTGAATCTCCATCGTCGCGACGCGCTAGGCATTGTTCCGCTCATTCGCCGCGTGGTCAACGCGACCACCGGCCCGCTATCAATCCGGGCATTCGAACGGTTGCGCACTGGATATCGTGGCGTAATTTTTCTTTCAGGCGAGTACAGGGAGGCATCGGATGAGCGGTATGGGACTGGACCGGCGATCGCTTCTGGCTGCAGCGCCGCTGTTGCTGGCAGCGGTCGCGGCCGGTGACAAGCCGGGCAACCTCGGCGAAATCAAGTTGGCGCCGCCGCCAGAAGCCGGCCCGGATCCCAGTGAGACGTTCATCCAGAACTACCAGGACATCATTTTTGAGCCGTGGGGCAACCTGCCGCCACACAGCGGCGAAATGGCCATGCTGTACGGGGATTTCAATACTCCGGGTCCATATCTGGTGATGATGAAATGGAATCCGGGATGGTTCAGCGCACCACATACCTATGCGACCGACCGGATTCAGGTGGTGGTATTCGGCACCTGGTTTGTCAACAGCGGGGAGGATTTCCAACCGCACGATGCAGTGCCTGTCGGGCCGGGCGGCTACGTTAAGCGCACCGCGCGCACCCCGCACTACGACGGCGTACCAGCCGGCCAGCCCGACCCGGCGGTTATTGCGATCTTCGGCCTTGGTCCCGTCGACGTGCAGCTGGTCGACCCGAGCCAGCCATCATGGCGTCAAGTGTGACAACGCGGGAACCACACCGCCGCGCTACGCGGGATGCTCCACGGAAAGGCCAAGCGTGCGCATCGTGCTCGCGAGATGCGTTCCCAGGACCTCCTCGGTGCGTCCGAGATCCCCGTCGCGCACCGCTTCGGCGAAGAGGCGATGCTCTTCCAAGATCGTCGTGATCCGCTCCTCGTGCATGACCAATTCACGGTTCATGCGCATCTGACGGTCGCGCAGTGATGAGTAGAAACCGGCCACGATGACGTTCCCCGACTCCTGAAGGATGACGTCGTGAAAAGCCCGGTCGGCGTCTGAGAATTCTTCCCAGTCAGCATTAGCGGCCGCGTCGCGCTGCCTTTGCAGCTCCCCCGATAACCGCTCGAATACGGCCGCGCGCGCCGCAGGGCCGCGTCCAATGACTTTGCCTGCAGCGAACTGCTCTAAAACCCGCCTGGCCTCGATGACCGCGTGGGCTTCCGCAGAGGAAACCGGCACGACCAGCGCACCTCGCTGCGGGTAGAGCCGGAGCAGCCCTTCAGCCTCTAATCGCAGGAAGGCTTCACGTACCGGAGTGCGCGACATTCCCAGCGCAGCCGCAACCTCGCCCTCGCTGATCAGTTCCCCCCCCGGAAAGGCACCGGTCAACACTTGGCGCTTCACGTACTCGTGCGCGCGGTCCTTGGCCGCACCCCGGCCAACGCCCGTCGGCTTCGTCATCACCCTCCCCTCCTTGCCGCAGCTAAGCCGTATCCAACATGTGTACATGACCGTACAGCGAGGTGTCGCCGTTGCTTGTGAGGCGCAACTGTGGCCGATCTCGCAGCTTCAAGTACTGAGATACAAGATAACCTTCAGTGATATCTAACAGGCGGCAACGACCTGAAGTCGCCGCCCAGGCCGAAGTTTGTTCTCGCGCGGTGACGGGCAGCCACAACCACGATTGCAACACCGGGACCGCCAAGGAGGTCACACAGATGAGTTCTGTCCCATCGATCACGCTCAACGACGGCAACGCCATCCCACAATTGGGTTTCGGCGTATTCCAGATAAAACCGGATCAGACGGCCGCGGCGGTGCGTTCGGCGCTCGAGGTTGGGTACCGGCACATCGACACCGCCGAGATGTACGGCAATGAAAAGGAAGTCGGTCAAGGAATCCGCGATGCCGGCCTGGACCGCGATGCGGTCTTTGTCACCAGCAAGCTCCACAACGGGTCTCACCGCCCGGACGATGCGCGACGCGCATTCGACGCCACATTGAGCGCGCTGGCCTCTGATTACGTTGACCTGTTCTTGATCCATTGGCCGCTGCCGACGCTGTATGACGGTGATTTCGTCTCGACCTGGAACGTGCTCGAGGAGTTCGCCAAGGACGGCCGGGCACGCAGTATCGGCGTGTCCAACTTCCAGGTGGCGCATCTCGACCGGCTCGCCGACGGATCGCAGACGGTACCCGCGGCCAATCAGATCGAGGTACACCCGTACTTCGGCAACGAACAGGTGCGCGACTACGACCGCGAGCACGGAATCGCGACGGAGGCCTGGTCACCAATCGCGCAGGGCAAGGTCCTCGACGACCCGGCCATAACCGGCATCGCCGATGCGCACGGCAAAACTCCTGCGCAGGTGGTCCTGCGCTGGCACATCCAGCGCGGCGACATCGTGTTCCCGAAGTCGGTGCACCGCGAGCGGATGCAGTCGAATTTCGACATCTTCGACTTCGGCCTCGACAGCGACGAAATGGACGCAATCACCGGCTTGGATCGTGGCGAATCGGGCCGCACCGGTCCCAACCCCGACACGTTCGACTACATCCCCGACTAGACGACATCGCGCCCGAGCTTCTGTCGCGTGCGGCGATCGCCAGGGTTTGACACTGAGATACAAGATAGATACTATCGGCGTACAAGCGTGATGGAGCAATAAAGGGAGGCCCGCGATGTCCCTCGCGAAACAAGAGGCGTCAGTCAACTTGGACCCGACAGTTCCGGCGCCGATGACCAACGTCGCCGAGTACGGGTTCGAGGGCCGGTTTGAAGAGTGGGCCGATGACGCCCGCTTGTTCGAGTACTCCAAGGCCGCCAACCCGATTGGCTCAGGGCACGCGCCGCAAGTGCCGATCGTTCAGTTCGGGCCAGAGATCTACCTGGACCAGCCGACCGGCGTGATGCCGTTGGATCTGTCCAAGGAGCTGGGCGTCAAGGACGGCGCGCTGACCAGCCCGGCGCTGTTGGCGAACTTCCTGCGCATCCGCGCAGGTGAGCACATCGAAACCAGCCCGAACGCCACCAGCCAGCTGTACTACGTGCTGTATGGGCGGGGCTTCGTCGCCATCAACGGCCATCTGCTCAAGTGGGAAAAGGGTGACTTCTTGACCCTGCCCGCCGGATCCCACTCGGTGTTCTACGCCGACGCCGAGGCGGCCATGTATTGGGTGCACGACGAACCGCTGCTGCGCTACCTCGGCGCCGACGCGACACAGCCCCGGTTCCGGCCCACCAAGTTTCGCCGCGCCGACGTAGTCGCCAAGCTCGAGGACATCGCCGCTCGCCCTGGCGCCAACGACAAGAGCCGGGTCAGCGTGTTGCTGGCCAACGCCGACCAAGAACAGACGCTGACTATCACCCACGTGCTGTGGGCCATGTTCGGTGTGCTGCCTGCAGGCCAGGAGCAGCGCCCACACCGCCATCAGTCAGTCGCCCTGGACCTGATTCTCGATGCGCCGCCCATCGGCTGCTACACGCTGCTGGGCACCCGCCTCAACGAGCGCGGCGAGATCGTTGACCCGATCCGAGTGGACTGGCAGGCCGGCGGTGCCTTCACCACGCCGCCGGGCATGTGGCACGCCCACTACAACGAGACCGATACGCCTGCACACCTGATCCCTGTCCAGGACGCCGGGCTGCAGACCTACCTGCGCAGCCTGGACATCAAGTTCACCCAACGCCGCGATTTGGTCGCCGGCTGAACCGCCAAAGACGGGGCGCGCGATGATCTACTGGGCTGCAATGGTTTTGGGCTCTTGGTGATCGAGGCGCCGAAGTCTAGGTTAAATCCATCAGACGGTCGGCGCATCAACAACAGAGGAGAACTGTATGGCCAAGGTACTGCTGGTTCTTTATCCGGATCCGGTCACCGGCTATCCCCCGGTCTACGCACGCGACAGCATCCCGGTATTACACGGCTACCCCGGCGGTCAGACCTTGCCGACCCCGTCGGCGATCGATTTCACTCCCGGCGAGCTGCTCGGCTGCGTCTCCGGTGAGCTCGGCCTGCGCAAATTCCTGGAAAGCGGCGGGCACCGGTTAGTGGTGACATCGGACAAAGAAGGCCCGGACTCCGAGTTCGAGCGGGAGCTGCCCGACGCCGACGTTGTTATCTCACAACCATTTTGGCCGGCATATCTGACCGCCGAGCGAATCGCCAAAGCCAAGAATCTCAAGCTCGCCCTGACCGCCGGGATCGGTTCGGACCATGTTGATCTCGACGCTGCGATCGCCCGCGGGATCACGGTAGCCGAGGTGACCTTCTGCAACAGCATCAGCGTCGCCGAGCACGCGGTGATGCAGATCCTGGCGCTGGTGCGCAACTTCGTTCCGTCCCACCAGTGGGTGACCGACGGCGGCTGGAATATCGCCGACTGCGTCGAACGCGGCTATGACGTCGAGGGCATGGACGTCGGCGTGATCGCCGCCGGCCGCATCGGCGCTGCCGTGTTGCGGCGGATGGCGCCGTTCGATGTCAACCTGCATTACACCGACACTCGCCGACTGCCAGCCGAGGTGGAAAAGGAGCTGAACGTCACCTACCACCCTGACGCTGCGTCACTGGCACGCTCAGTCGACGTGCTATCGATCCATGCTCCGCTGCACCCGCAGACCTACCATCTGTTCGACGAAAAGCTGATCGCCTCGATGCGGCGCGGCTCCTACATCGTCAACACGGCTCGCGCCGAGATCTGCGTGCGCGACGCGGTGGTGGCAGCGCTGAAGAGCGGTCAGCTGGCCGGTTACGCCGGCGACGTGTGGTATCCGCAACCGCCGCCGGCCGACCACCCGTGGCGCTCGATGCCGAACAACGCCATGACGCCGCACGTCTCCGGCACCACGCTGTCGGCCCAGGCCCGTTACGCGGCGGGTACCCGCGAGATTCTCGAGGACTTCTTCGGCGACAAGCCGATTCGCGACGAGTATTTGATCGTGGCCGGCGGCGCATTGGCCGGTACCGGCAAGGCGTCCTACACCGCGGGCAGTGGCGCGAGCCCGGGTAGCAGCGGCACGTAGCTCAGCTGATCGGGTACTCGACGCGTCCGCTGCCGTCCCAGCGGCGCAACCCGGCGAGCTTGCCGTAAATCTCTGGCGGTTGACCCGCCAGCCGCATGATCGGTCCGAGTTGGGCACCCGCGACTCGACGGGCCAGTGTGACGTGCGCCGTCCATTGACCGGGCAGACTGTGCGCCAACGGTTCCGGCAGGAGATGCGGCGCGCAGATTCGGTGCACCTCGGCGTGCAAGGCCAGCAGATCGGCCGACGGCACGACGAGTCGGGCCAGGATGGCGTTCGATTGGCCGAACAGCAGCGGTGCCCCGACCGTGCATTCCAGCGGTAGGCGCTGGCCGACCGGCCGCAGCAGTGCGTCGACGTTGGGCTCGATCAGCCCGGCCACCGCCAACGTCACGTGCGGGCGACCGGCCGAAATTCTGCCCGGCAAGTCGGCAGCCGACAGGTCGTCCCGGATGCGGCGAAGCGTCGCTTCGGTCTCGTCATCGAAGAGGAGCTCGATCGAGTGGACCATTAGCTGACCAGACTGGTTACCCAGGCCCGGTCGAATGCGTGCGCGCTCATCGCGATGAACTCGCCCGATTCCATCGATCCGGCACCGGCGGGCAACGCGGCGCGCAGCGGCGCCAGACGCACCAGCGCGGACCGGTTGGACGTCTCCACCACCCCTGGCTGCAGCGGCCAGTTGCCGATCACCAATCCCGCACAGGAAATTCCCTGTGCAGCAAGTGATTCCACTGTCAACGCGGTGTGGTTGAGGGTGCCGAGCTCAGCGGTGGCCACAACCAGCGCGGCGGCGCCCAGATCGCCCGCAAGGTCCCGCAACGTACTGCCTGCCTCGCCGATTTCGACCAGCAGCCCGCCCGCTCCTTCGACCAGGGTCAGCTGCCCCGGACGGTCCACTGCGCGAATGAGTTTGAGCATGTTGCGTCGCGTCGGCAGTGGCTTTCCAGCCTGCTCGGCCGCGGCCAGCGGCGCCAGCGGCTGTGGGTAGCGCGCCAGCCCGACCACCTCGGCCAGGCCGGTCAGACGGGTGACCTCGGCGAGGTCGTCGTCGCCGGTATCGGTGCCGGTCTGCACCGGCTTGCAGACGGCGACGTCAGCGCCGGCCTGGCGCGCGGCAGCTGCCAGGGCCGCGGTGGTGATGGTCTTACCGACCCCAGTCCCGGTCCCGGTGATGACGAGAACCGTCAACGGTGTGCCGCGGCGAGCACGTCGGTCAGCACCGCGCGGGCCAACTCGAGATCGTCGTCGTCCAGCGACGCACGTGCGGTCAGCCGCAGCCGCGACGTGCCGGCCGGCACGGTCGGTGGACGGAAGCAGCCCACCCGCACCCCGGCGTCCAGGCAGGCCGTGGCGGCGGCCAGCGCCACCTCCGGCGCACCGAGGATCACCGATACCACCGCGGATTGCGGTACCTCGGCAACGCCACAGATCTGCGCCAGCGTGCCCGCATGCCGCAGCGCCGTCTCGGGCCGCCACGGCTCCGCGCTCACGACTCGCAGCGCCGCCAGCGCGGCGCCCACTGCGGCCGGCGCCAGGCCGGTGTCGAAGATGAACGGCCGGGCCGCGTCGATGAGGTGATCGCGCACGGCCACCGACCCCAGCACCGCCCCGCCCTGGCTGCCTAACGCCTTGGACAGCGTCGTGGTCATCACCACATCGGGCGCGCCCGCCAAGTCCAGCTCATGCAGCAACCCGCGTCCGCCGATACCACGCACACCCAGCCCGTGGGCCTCGTCGACAATGAGCAGCGCCCGGTGGCGGCGGCACACCTCGTGCAGCTGCCGCACCGGAGCCAGGGCGCCGTCGGTGGAGAACACCGACTCGGTGATAACGACGGCGCGCTCCTCGTCCCGTGCGGCCAGCGCGGCATCCACGGCGTCGATGTCGCGGTGCGGCGTGACCACCACCCGGGCTCGGGATAGCCGGCACGCGTCGACCAGCGAGGCGTGCGAAAGGGCATCCGACACCAGCAGCGAGCCCGGACCGGAAAGCCCAACCACCGCGCCCTGATTGGCGGTGTACCCGGAGGAGAACACCAAACCTGCTGCGGCGCCGACGAATTCGGCCAGACTCGACTCTAGCTCCTCGTGCAGCGACGTGTTGCCGGTGACCAGCCGCGAGCCGGTCGCACCCGCACCCCAGGTGCGCAACGCGTCCACGCCGCTTTCGATCACTTGGGCGTGCTGCGACAGGCCGAGGTAGTCGTTGGACGCTAGGTCCAGCTCGGTGGCCACCGCGGGCCGGGGCCGCAGCCCGCGTCGCAGTCCGGCCTCCCGGCGCGCCTCAGCATGCGCCTCCAGCCAGGCCAACGGCGACGTGTCGATCTGTGTCATCGCGCTAAATCCTACGAGAACCGGTCAGACGAGCCACCTCCACCATCGTGGAGGTGACCTGCGCGATCTCGCCGGGCGTGCAGATGAATGGCGGCATGGCGTACACCAAGTTGCGGAACGGCCGCAGCCAGACGCCGCGATCCAGCGCCGCCGGTGTAGCGATGGTCAGATCGACCGGGTGGTCGCATTCGATGACGCCGATCGCGCCGCACACTCTGACGTCGGCCACCCCCGGCAATGCCCGGGCCGGCTCGAGGCCGGCGGTCAGGCCGGCACCGATCTCGGCCACCAGCGAACGCCAGTCCTGGCCGAGCAGCAACTCCACGGCGGCCACCGAGACCGCGCACGCCAGCGGGTTGGCCATGAACGTCGGCCCGTGCATCAGGGCCCCGGCCTCACCGGAGCTGATCGTGTGCGCGACCTCGGTGGTACACAGTGTCGCGGCCAGGCTCAGGTAGCCGCCGGTCAGCGCCTTGCCGACGCACATGATGTCGGGACTGACGCCGGCATGGTCGGCAGCGAACAACTCGCCGGTTCGGCCGAATCCGGTGGCGATCTCGTCGAAGACCAGCAGCACGTCGTGCCGTCGGCAGATGTCCCGCAGATCGGTTAGATAGCGCGGATCGTGGAACCGCATCCCGCCGGCGCCCTGGACCACCGGCTCGACGACCACGGCGGCCAGTTCGGCGGCGTGCCGTGCCAGCTGCGCCTCGAATGCCGCGCTATAAGCGGGGTCGTAGTCTCCGGGTACCTGCGGGGCGAACACCTGGTGAGCCAGGACGGAATTCTCTCCGGCGGCCCACAGTCCATGCATGCCGCCCTCGGGGTCGCAGATGCTCATCGGCGTGAAGGTGTCGCCGTGGTATCCCCCGCGCCAGGTCATCAGCCGATGCTTGCCGGGTAGGCCGCGGCCGCGCCAGTACTGCAGCGCCATCTTGACCGCGACCTCGACCGATACCGATCCGGAGTCGCTGAAGAACACGGTTTCCAGACCTTCCGGGGTGACCTCGACGAGGAGCTGCGCTAACCGGGCGGCGGGTTCGTGGGTGAGACCGCCGAACATGACGTGGTTCATGGTGGCCAGCTGGCTGGTCATTGCCGCGTCCAGCACAGGGTGGCCGTGACCGTGGATGGCCGTCCACCAGGAGCTCATTGCGTCGAGCGCCTGAACCTGCTTGCCGTCGCGGACCAGTGTGAGCCAGGCACCGCGGGCGGCGACCGCCACCACCGGGGGCACCGCCTCGGCTCCGATCGTGCTGTAGGGATGCCACAGGTGGGCCGCATCGATCGCGCTGATCTGCTCGGGCGTGAGCCCCGCCGTCCCTGCGGCCGCAGACGTCATAGAGAACGAGGGTAAAGCAGGCGTTCCCGAACCTGGCTCGCTCGGCGTTCGGTCGCAGAAATGCCGGCCATCCGGCAGCATTAAGTCATCATGGCTTCGCCGCAGCAGTCTGACGCCCAGTCCCCCAGCCACCACGATGACTCCCCGCCGCGGGTGCTGCGGCTGCGGCTGATCCCGTGGGACGTGACCTCCGTGCTGGCGTTGCTCGCCCTCCTGGCGGTCATCGCCTTTGGGACCGATTGGTATGCCAGGCTTTTCGGCTTCCTGAAGGACGTCTGCACCGGAGATTGCCCGCCTGCGCCCTTCGGCGTGGATTTCTACATCTACCCGCTGGTGTTCGGAGGCATCGGCGCCGCGGTCGCAGCGGCACTGCTTGGGCCACTGGTGTCGCTGTTGAAGGGTTGGTATCTGTCCTTCTGGCCGCCTTTGGCGATTGCACTCGTGCTGCTCGCCTCCGCGGCCGGCTCCGCGCTGACCGACTACAGCAGCACGTACTGGCACAGCGACCCCGACGCCGTCGACGCCGGCGGGTGAGAGCGAAATCACAACGGACCGGACAGGTTTGAGGCCTGGGTCCGCTAGCGGTCACCGTTTGGTCACGTTACGACAAAAAATCCCGCTCAGGGGGTCTGCGCAGTGGCTCCGACGGGCTTTTGTTGCCACAGTGTCCGTAGTGACTGTTGTGAATTCAGCGGTTCACCGACGGGTCCACCCCGCGCCGGCTTCGGTGGCGGTGTGCGGCCCCCAACGGGGCGGGCCAGCGCATTGGTCTCTGGGTGAATCGGGAATGGCGGCAGAGGCGTGAAGTCACCGCGCCGAAGCCACAGAGAGGTGATCAACATGAGACGCAGCTTCGCCGTCCCCTTCAGCCTGGCCCTGTTACTGACGCTGCCGATGGTCAACCCCCACATCGCAAGCGCTGACCCCAGTGGCCCGACTCTGGTGGGCTACCAGCAGTCGACCAGCTACGTGATCCAGCGCGCGCTTTCTCAGCGCAACGTGCCGTTCCTCTACGGCGGCGGCAACGCCGCGGGCCCCACCCGCGGCACCGGACTGAAAGCCAACATCGTCGGCTTCGACGCCTCCGGCCTGATTCAGTACGCCTATGCCGGCGCCGGGGTCAAGATGCCGCGTACCTCGGCCGAGCAGTGCAACGTCGGCCGCAAAGTCGCGCCGTCACAGGCGCGCCCGGGCGACCTGCTCTGCTACGGCCCGGGGGGCACGCAGAGCGTCGCGATGTACCTCGGCAACAACCAGATGATCGAGGCCACTGAGCCCGCGGTCACGGTCACTCCGGCGCGCACCAGCGGGATGGTGCCGTACCTGACTCGCATCCTGGAGTCCTGACCGGACAGCTCACAGGCCGGTTTTCGAGCACGCGCGTCGGCCGGCGGGTTAGGTAGATTGTCTGTCAATCATGACTGTCTCCTTGACCCGCCCGGCCGACCCAGGCGTTGCGGATCCCGGGAAGCCCCCGACGGACAAACGGGCCGCCGGGTTCTACCGCCACGACCTCGACGGGCTGCGGGGCATCGCCATCGCCCTCGTCGCGATGTTCCACGTCTGGTTCGGTCGGGTGTCCGGTGGCGTGGACGTCTTCCTGGCTCTGTCCGGTTTCTTCTTCGGCGGAAAATTGCTTCGCGCGGCGCTCACGCCGGCGTCGTCGCTGGCGCCGTTACCGGAGGTGGTCCGGTTGGTCCGCCGATTGCTGCCGGCTCTGGTGGTGGTGCTGGCCGGATGCGCGGCGCTGACCATCCTGATTCAGCCGGAGACGCGGTGGGAGACCTTCGCCGACCAGAGTCTGGCCAGCCTCGGCTACTACCAGAACTGGGAGCTGGCCAGCACGGTCGCCGACTACCTGCGGGCCGGCGAATCGGTGAGCCCGCTGCAGCACATCTGGTCGATGTCGGTGCAGGGCCAGTTCTATATCGCGTTTTTGGCGCTGGTCTTCGGTTTCGCGTTCCTGCTTCGACGCCGGCTCGGCGATCGGCTGCGGACGGCATTCGTCGTACTGCTCACCGCACTGACCGTGGCGTCGTTCGGCTATGCGATTTTGGCGCACCAGGCCAGCCAGGCAACGGCGTACTACAACAGCTTCGCGCGGGCATGGGAGCTGCTGCTGGGGGCGCTCGTCGGTGCGCTGGTCCCCTACGTGCGGTGGCCGATGTGGCTGCGCACGACGGCCGCCACCATCGCGCTGGCCGCGGTGCTGTCCTGCGGGGCGCTCATCGACGGCGTCAAGCAATTCCCCGGCCCGTGGGCGCTGGTCCCCGTCGGGGCTGCCCTGCTGTTCATCCTGGCCGGCGCCAACCTGCAAGCCGACCCGGCGACTCGTGACAACCCGCCGCTGCCCAACCGGCTGATGGCGACGGCGCCGCTGGTGCGGCTCGGCGCGATGGCCTACTCGCTGTATCTGTGGCATTGGCCGCTGCTGATCTTCTGGCTCGCCTACACCGGTCACGCGCACGCGAACTTTGTCCAGGGCACCGCCGTCCTGCTGATCTCCGGCGTGCTGGCCTACTGGACGAACCGGTTGATCGAAGAGCCGCTCCGGCTGCGCGGAGCTGCCAGCGCCGCACCACCGGCGAGACGGGTGGTGCCATGGCGAGTCCGGCTGCGTCGCCCGACGATAGTGCTGGGCTCGGTCGTGGGGTTGCTCGGTGTGACGCTCACCGCCACCGCGTTCACCTGGCGCGAGCACGTCAACGTCGAGCGGGCTAGCGGCAAGGAGCTCAGTGGCCTGAGCTCCAGCGACTATCCGGGCGCACGAGCCCTGGTCAAACACGTGCGGGTGCCCAGGCTGCGCATGCGGCCCACGGTGCTGGAAGCCCAGACCGACTATCCGCCGTCCACCCGTGACGGCTGCATCAGTGATTTCAAGAACACCGACGTGATCAGGTGCAGCTACGGCGACAAGAACGCCACCCGGACCATCGCGCTCGCCGGCGGCTCGCACGCCGAGCACTGGCTGACCGCGCTGGACCTGCTCGGGCGCCGACACCACTTCAAGGTCACCACCTACCTCAAGATGGGCTGCGCGCTGTCCACCGAGAAGATGCCGTTGGTGATGGGCAACAACGACCCCTACCCGGAGTGCCGAGACTGGGTCCCCAAGGTGATCGAGCGGGTGGTGGCCGACCATCCCGACTTCGTGTTCACCACCTCGACGCGGCCGTGGAACATCAAACCCGGCGACGTGATGCCCGGGACGTACGTCGGCATCTGGCAGACGTTCTCCGACAACAACATTCCGATCCTCGCCATGCGAGACACCCCGTGGTTGGTCAAGGACGGTCAGCCGTTCAACCCGTCGGACTGCCTGGCCAAGGGCGGCGACGCGGTGTCGTGTGGCGTCAAGCGCTCCGACGTACTCGCTGACCGCAACCCCACCCTCGACTGGGTCGAACAGTTCCCGATGCTCAAGCCACTGGACATGAGCGACGCGGTCTGCCGCGCTGACATCTGCCCGGCGGTCGAGGGAAACGTGTTGGTATATCACGACGCTCACCACCTGTCGGCTACCTACATGCGCACGATGACCAACGAGCTGGGTCGGCAGGTCGGCCCGGCCACCGGTTGGTGGTAGACCGCCCGGCGACGATGCGGGCCGCGCAGTGGCCCGAGGAGAAGCCGGGCAATCAGGTACCGCCCGGCGACGATGCGGGCCGCGCAGTGGCCCGAGGAGAAGCCGGGCACTCAGGTCCGCCCGGAGCGGTGATAGCCAGCAGAGCGAGCGGATCCGACCGCCGTTAAGGTCGTGAGATGCCCCCGTCAGACCCGACCAATGGCGCCGCTGAGGGCCCGCCTGCGCTGGCGACTGTCTGGCCAGGCAGCAGCTACCCGTTGGGCGCGAACTACGACGGCAGCGGCACCAACTTCGCACTGTTCTCCGAGATCGCCGAGAAAGTCGAATTGTGTCTGATCGGTGACGACGGTCAGGAATCTCGGTTCAACTTCGACGAGGTCGACGGCTACGTCTGGCACGCGTACCTGCCGGACGTCACCCCCGGGCAGCGCTACGGCTTTCGGGTGCACGGGCCGTTCGACCCTGCGGCAGGCCACCGCTGCGACCCCAGCAAGCTGCTGCTCGACCCGTACGGCAAGTGTTTTGACGGGGAGTTCAAGTTCGATCAGGCGCTGTACTCCTACGATCTCGCCGTCGCTGCCGAGGACCCCGCCGAGACCGGCACGCCGCCCCGGGTCGACTCTCTTGAGCACACCATGACGAGCGTGGTGATCAATCCATACTTCGACTGGGCCAATGATCGCCCGCCGCGCACGCCGTATCACGAGACGGTGATCTACGAGGCGCACGTCAAAGGGATGACCCAGAGTCATCCCGCTATCCCCGAAGCGTTGCGCGGAACCTATGCCGGCCTCGGTCACCCGGCCATCATCGATCACCTCAAATCGTTGAATGTCACCGCGATCGAACTGATGCCGGTGCATCAGTTCTTGCACGACCACCGTCTGCTGGACCTGGGCCTGCGAAACTACTGGGGCTACAACACGTTCGGATTCTTTGCGCCGCACGTCCAATATGCGGCCAACCGGCGCGCCCGCGGCGCGGTAACCGAGTTCAAATCGATGGTCCGGGCATTTCACGAGCAGGGCATCGAAGTCATCCTGGACGTGGTCTACAACCACACCGCCGAAGGCAACCACCTCGGCCCGACGATCAACTTCCGCGGCATCGACAACGCCGCCTACTATCGGCTGGTCGACGAGGATCTGCGGTTGTACAAGGATTTCACCGGCACCGGTAACAGCCTCAACGCCCGAAACCCGCACACACTCCAGTTGATCATGGATTCGCTGCGCTACTGGGTGACCGAGATGCACGTCGACGGCTTCCGCTTCGACCTGGCCTCAACGCTGGCCCGCGAGTTCTACGACGTCGACCGACTGAGCGCCTTTTTCGATCTGGTGCAACAGGATCCGATCGTCAGCCAGGTCAAGCTGATCGCCGAACCGTGGGACATCGGCGAGGGCGGCTACCAGGTCGGCAACTTCCCGGGTTTGTGGACCGAGTGGAACGGGAAGTATCGCGATACTGTGCGTGACTATTGGCGGGGCGAGCCCGCGACACTGGGCGAGTTCGCGTCCCGGCTGACCGGGTCGTCGGACCTCTATGAGGCAACCAGTCGTCGACCCGGCGCCAGCATCAATTTCGTCACCGCCCACGACGGGTTCACGCTCAACGACCTCGTCTCGTACAACGAGAAACACAACGAGGCCAACGGCGAAGATAACCGCGATGGCGAGAGCCACAACCGGTCCTGGAATTGCGGCGTTGAGGGCCCGACCGATGACCCGGAAATCCTGGAACTGCGCGAGCGGCAGATGCGCAACATCATGGCCACCCTGATGGTGAGCCAGGGCACGCCGATGATCGCGCACGGCGACGAAATCGGACGCACCCAACTCGGCAACAACAACGTCTACTGTCAGGACTCCGAGTTGTCTTGGATGGACTGGTCTCTGGTCGACAAGAACAGCGAGTTACTGGAATTCACCCGCAAGGTCACGGTCCTGCGCAAGGCTCACCCGGTGTTTCGCCGCCGACGGTTCTTCGACGGCGAGCCGATCCGCAGCGGTGACGAGGTGCGCGACATCGCGTGGCTGACACCGGCGGGCAAGGAGATGCAACCACAGGACTGGGGCGGTGAATTCGGTAAGAGCATCGCGGTGTTCCTCAATGGCGAAGCAATACCTGAACCCAACGCTCGCGGCGAGCGCGTCATCGACGACTCGTTCCTGATGTGCTTCAACGCCCACGGCCACGAGGTCGACTTCATCATTCCGCCCGACGACTATGCCACCGAATGGACGGCCGTCCTGGACACCACCGACGCCACCGGCTCGATAGAGCTGGTCGTTCACGACGGCGACGACGTTTCGCTGCCCGGCCGGGCACTGCTCGTATTTCGTAAGACTAAGTGACGCATGGTTTTTCCGGTACTGTCTACCTACCGGTTGCAGCTGCGCGGTGCCGCGAGCGGCTTCGGTTTCACGTTCGCCGACGCTGAAAATCTGCTCGACTACCTCGACGATCTCGGGGTGTCGCACCTGTATCTTTCGCCGATTCTCACCCCGGTCACGGGGTCCGGGCATGGCTACGACGTCACCGACCCGACGACGGTGTCGCCCGAACTCGGCGGCGCAGAGGGTCTGGCGCGGCTGTCGGCCGCGGCAC
>DASXJI010000508.1:0-2315 GCA_036497495.1 Mycobacterium sp. | reverse complement strand
AAGCGGGTCGGCAAGCTGGTCCGCCCGTCGGCGATCTACGTCGGCCCCAGTCCACGTAGCCCCGAATCCGTCGAGGGCTGGGACCAAGTCGCCAAGTCGTGACTGCTTCGTCTGGTCCCGTCGCGACGTTCGCCTCGGCGGCAAGGGCATTCGCGGATCTCGTGCACCGCATCCCGGCCTGGGCGTGGGACGGCCCGGGGCTCGGCGAGTGGGACCTGCGCTCGTTGGTGGGACACGCGTCTCGGTCGCTCATCACGGTCAGCACCTACCTTCAGACGCCCGCCGAACGCGAAGGCATCGCCACGCCGCAGGAGTACTACGCGCGGGTGAATCCCTCGACGCTCGGTATCGACCCGGCGGGCGTCGTGGAGCGAGGCCGGCAGGCGGGCCGCGACCTTGGCGACCATCCGAGCGTCGTGGTCGACGGCCTGGTTTCTCGAGCGCTGGCGGATATCGCGGATTGCGGTGACCCATTGATCACCGTCATCGGCGGCGCGGGCATCCGGCTGCACACGTATTTGCCGACGCGGACGTTCGAGCTGGCCGTGCACGGGCTGGATATTGCTCGCGCCATTGGCATTCCGCTCGAATTGCCGGCCGATGTGGTCGAGCAAGCCTTGGTGTTGGCGGCGCGCATCGCCGTTGCCGAAGGACATGGGCAGACGGTCCTGCTCGCGTTGACCGGCCGCACCGGGTTGCCGCAGCCGTTCTCGATTGTCTGAGTTCACCCGCTTGTCGGTGGCTTGGTGTTGCATGGGGCGTGCCGATGAGATTCGCCCTTCAGCGTGGTCTGTACGGGGGAACCCATCGGGTCACGTCAACTATCGAGGAGATCATCATGGCCATTGAAGTGCAGCCCTCTCTGTCCCCCCACCTGTGCGTCGATGGTGCCGCCGCGGCGATCGACTTCTACGTCAAGGCATTCAATGCCGTTGAACTGGGCCGGGTTCCCGGGCCTGACGGCAAGCTCATGCATGCCGCGCTGCAGATCAACGGGTCGACGGTGTTGCTCAACGACGACTTCCCCGAATACAACGAGGGCAAGTCGTCGACGCCGACCGCGTTGGGCGGCACGCCGGTCACCATCCATCTGACCGTCACCGACGTCGAGACGAAATTCCAGCAGGCCCTCGACGCCGGCGCCACCGTAGTGGCTCCGCTGGAAGACCAGTTCTGGGGTGACCGCTACGGCATCGTGCGCGACCCGTTCGGCCACCAGTGGTCGCTGGGCCAACCGGTGCGCGAGGTCAGCATCGAGGAGATCGCCGAGGCGACGAAACAGATGCAGTAGCGGTCTCTAGAAGACCGCTTTCTGGACCTGGTCGGGTCCGCTGATGTCGCCGTCGGGCAGTTTGTTGAGCGAGTTCACGATCTCGTCGTCGGCGCCGTTGTTCTTGGCGTTCTCGATCAGGTCCTGCTTCGAGCACGGGTAGCTCGCGCCGGACAGGGCCTTCTGGACGTCGATTGGGTTTGGCATTCGGTTACTCCCTTCTGGACTACCGGCCGGGAGTAACCGCGTGCCGCCGCTCCAAACCTCTTCTCCTGACGGGAGTTATATAAATTCTGGCCGGCCTCATACGCCTAGACGATGTCGGGGATGTAGGTCCCGAGCAACAAGACGGGCAGCCCGTTGGCGGTCGTGATCTGCCTGATCGCCGAGATGCTGGCCTTCCGCGGCGTGCGCTCGCGTTCGGGTGTCGTCGGGTCGGAGCCGTAGAGCCCGAACTCGAGGTCGTACCCGTTGGACCACTCGAGGTTGTCGACGAAGGACCAGTACGTGTAGCCGCGGATATCCATGCCATGAGCGATCTGGTCTTGTACGACCGCGACGTGGTTGACGATGTACGACGGCCGCTTCGAGTCGTCGTCGTCGGCGATGCCGTTCTCGGTGACCCACAACGGCTTTCCGTAGGACGCGGCGACGTCGAGAACCTCACGGAAGCCACCCGGGTCGGTGGGCTGGTTGAAGTCGCTGCATGTCGGCGAGGACGCGTCGCACCGCACCGGCAGGCCTTGTAAGAACGGGAATCCCGGGATCGGCGCGAAGCCAAAGCCCTGCATCGGTTGAGAGCCGTAGTACTGCACCCCCATGTAGTCGACTTTGTTCATGAACTCGGGGTGCACTTCGCCGGCCTGTTTGATGCCGTCGAAGTTGGCGTCGACCCAGCCGTCGGTGACCGCGTTCGGGAACCAGCGGTTGTAGTAGCTGTTCCACGCGTCGGCCGCCTGCACGTCCAGCGGGCTCACCGGGTTGGCCGGCCGCGCCGGAATCATGTTGTTGGTGAACCCGACGAACGCCGCCGGCTGACCGGCCC
>DASXJI010000507.1:0-11647 GCA_036497495.1 Mycobacterium sp. | reverse complement strand
TCTCACCGAGGGTGCCGGCGATGTCTCCTCGACCACGTTGTCGGCCACGACCATTGCTATCGCGCCTTTTTGGGCGGCGGCACCCGCCTTCTGCCCGAACGGGCACGTTCCGCGATCGACCAGCACGACGGCGCCGTTGATCGGGAGGTTGTCGTAGTCCGCGGGATTGCATCCCGGGCTTCCGTCGACCGGGACCAGGGCCAGCGGACCGGTCACCCCAGCCGGTGGGGTCCCGAGACTGTACTCCAGCGCGCGGGCCTCGACCTTCCTGTCACCGACGATCACCGACCCCGGATCGGAATGAAACACATGCGCGTCGAACTGCATCGTTTGGACGTCGAAACCCTTGTCCCGTAACTTGCCGACGACGTAGTCGACGCTGGCGTCGTATCCCGGTGTGCCCACCGCGCGGGTGTTGTTGTTGGCGTTGGCGATGTCCTGCAGCTTGGTCAGGTGGGCCATCATCGCGTCGGTGGTGACCCGGCCTCGCAGTGAGGCCGCGAAGTCGGGGGCCGATATCGACTTCATCGAGTTGGCGGTGTCCGAGGAATCGCATCCGCCGGTTGCCAACATCAGCGCCGCGACAGCAACGAGCAGTGTTTTTGATTTGGTAGCCATCGCGCCCCAGGTTAGCCGCACGCCACGACTCACACCCGGCATCCGGTCCCGTGTCAGCTTGCCGCTTCGGCGGGGTCTTCGCGCCGCAGATAAGCGTGGACGGTGGTCCCGGCGGACGTCGTGTGGGTGCGCAACAGGTCGGCGATCGCGTTGACCACGAACAACCCGTACGGACCGGCGCCGGTCGCGCCCGGCGGCCGTCTCCCCGCCAGCGGGTCCGCCCACTGGCCCATGTCGCGTGCCTCGCAGACCACGAACCCGCTGTCGTACCAGAACGCGAGCTGGCACGGACCTCCGGCGTGATCGAGGCTGTTGGTGGCCAACTCGGTAGCGACCAACAGCAGATCGGCGACTCGCTCTGCGGACATCCCGAGCAGCCGGCTATACCGTTCACCACATCGGCGGGCGCCGGCCAGGTCTCCCGCCTGCTCGACGGTGTGGGTCACCGCGGCCGCACTGGTCGCCAACGGCTGGTTGCACTGGTCGAGCGCGGCATCGACCGCATACTCCGGGCACTGTCGCCGCGATCCATCCAGCCAGATCTGCGGATGCGTGAGGCGGACATCGGCCAGCACGCTTTCGTCCAGGCGGGACGCGTCGTAGGGGCACAGGCCGGTGATGTCCGTACCGGCAAACGCGATGTTGGCGAGGGCTTCGTGCTGCATGCACGCGAGGTATTCGAATGCACTCCGGCCCGCCCACGCCGGTTCGGCGACGATGCGGACACGCTGGCCGGGGTGCCGTTCGACGAAGGCCAATTGCCCGGCCAGGATGCGTCCTGGGTTGCGGCCGAAGCCGGTGATGTCGGCCATCGTCACCTCGGCACCGGCATCACCCAAAGCACCGCGCAACGTTGCCAATCTGTCGCCTGGAATCGCGACCAAGATCGGCTCCCGCAGCTCCACTGCATCACCGATGAATTGCACCAGCCGGTCCACGTACTCGCGCTCCGAGTGGTACAGGAGCGCCGCATGGTCGTAGCCCCGACTGTCCACGTGTGTTCTCAGTGTCATGTCGACGCATCAATTTCAGTGGTTGCCTGCATGCTTGCCCCGGTAGATTTACCCAGGCGCCAAGAACCTAATCAGGCTCCGCCGGTCTGCTTCAGAATTAGACCCGCCACGGCCCGCATACCTGCGGCGTTGGGATGAAACGGCGCCGGACGCCACGGCAACGGCAAACCAGCGGCCACCGCCCAGGGATCCGCCGACCAGCCGTGATGGTTTCGACTGGCGTGCCCGGCCCGCACGACCTGGCACCCGGTGGCCTGCGCAGCCGCCGCGGTGGCTTCCTCCAGACGCGCGGCGATCACGCGACCCAGGTCGGCGTGCTCCGCTGACAACGGAGCAGCCTCTTCGCCTACCGGCGGCAACAGGGTGGGATAATCGACGAACATCACCCGTGCTCGCGGCGACCGCTGCCGAACGGCGGCGCCGACGCCTTGCAACGCCGTTCCGATCCCGTCGAGGGCTTTCCCGTGTGCGTCGCGGTCGAACAGCTCACGCAGACCAGCGGCGATCGGAGGCAGTCTGCGGACGACCGTGGGCAGCGACGCGGCCATCAGCAGCGGCACGTATCCCACGTCGTTGCCGCCGATGGTGATGGTCACCAACTCTTCGGAACCATCCAACGCCTCGATCTGAGGCTGGGCACTGCGCTGACGGTCGGCGAGCACGTGGGCCGTGGTGGCACCGGAGAAAGTGACGTCGACGAGGTCCAGGTGCAGTCGCTCGGCGACCAGGTGGGCGTAGTTGCGCGCCGATCGGCCCGACCGGAATGGTGCGCCCGCGGCAGAGGGCCGGATTCCGGGTCCGGCGGCCATTGAGCTGCCGAGGGCCACGTACCGCCCGGTCATACCGAGCTCAATGGCCCGGTGCGGGACTCGACGCCTGCGCCCAGAATCGTTTGGGGATGCGACCGGCACGCCGGGCCAGATATCCCGCGGTGACGGCGGCTGCCATTGCCGCAGCCATCGCGGGCGGATCGGCGGCGCGGGTCACCGCGGTGGCCAATAGCACGGCGTCGCAACCCAACTCCATCGCGAGCGCCGCATCACTGGCCGTGCCGATCCCGGCGTCGAGGACCACCGGGACCCCGGCGTGGGCGACGATCATTTCGATGTTGTGTGGGTTGGCGATTCCCAGCCCCGTGCCGATCGGCGAACCGAGCGGCATCACGGCCGCGCACCCGGTGTCTTCCAATCGTTTGGCAAGTACCGGGTCGTCGTTGGTGTACGGCAGCACCACGAAGCCATCGTCAACCAATTGTTCTGCGGCACGAACCAATTCGACAGCATCGGGCAGCAGGGTGCGCTCGTCGGCGATCACTTCCAGCTTAACCCAGTCGGTGCCCAGCGCTTCGCGCCCGAGTTGCGCGGTAAGCACCGCTTCGGCGGCGCCGCGACAGCCTGCGGTGTTGGGCAGCGGAGTGATGCCCAGTCGGCTCAACAGATCGAGCATGCCGGTGCCGCCCTCGGCATCGACGCGGCGCATCGCGACGGTGGTCAATTCAGTGCCCGACGCGACCAGGGCCTCTTCGAGGACCGCAAGGTTCGCCGCGCCGCCTGTGCCCATGATCAACCGAGATGTGAAGCTGCGCCCGGCGATGGTCAGTTTCGAATCAGCCACCCTGCACCGCCGTCACGACTTCGATGTTTGCCCCGTCGGAAAGCACGGTGGCCCAGCTGGATCGCGGCAGGACGGCTTGGTCGACCGCGACCGCGATGCCGCGGTCCGGGTAACCCAGCGACTGCAGCAGTGCCGCAACCGTGGTGTGGTCGTCGACCTCGAGGTGGTCGGCATTGACACGGATAATCATGCGCCACTCTCCCCCGCAAGCGGGAGGTGCCCCCACCTCATCGCTTCGTCCCCCTCGCCGCTGCGCGGCTGGAGGCCCCCCCACTGCATCGTCGCTGGCGGAAAATCACGTGTGGACTCCAACCGGAATGAGTTCGGACACAATCTGTTCAGCCGTCCACGGCGCCAACAGGAAACCGGATCGGCCGTGGCCGGCGGCGATCAACGTCCGGGCATCCAGGCGTCCCACCAGGGGCAGGTTGTCCGGCGTCATCGGGCGCAGGCCGGCGATGCACTCCGCCAGCTCGTACTCGCCGAGCGTCGGCATTACGGTGCACGCGTCGTCGAGCAGATCCCGCACACCGGACACCGTAGGTGCGGTGTCGCGACCGTGCTCGTACTGGGTCGCGCCGACCACCACGCCGTCGGCGCGTGGCACCACATAAACCTGACGTCCATGCACCCGAGCCCGGATTACTCTTTGCGGCAAAGGCATACACCCCTTCCGCCAACGCAACCTCAGCACCTCACCCTTCACCGGCCGAATCGGCAGACCCGGCCACAAGGCCGGGGCATCGATTCCGTTGGCGATCACGACCGCGTCGGCATGCACCACGGTCAGATCGGCAACCGGCCCGTCCCAGTCGACGCCCAGTTGTTCGCACGCCGCCGATAGCCCGTCGAGCAGCGCGCGATTGTCCACCGCGAGCTCGGTAGGGGCCCGGAAACCATGCCGAATGCCTTGCGCCAGCATCGGCTCCAGATCGCGCACCGTCGATTCCCAGATCACTGGATGCCCTTGCGCGGACAACCAGTCGGCGACCGTGCGCAGGTCGGCGACGTCGGCACGGTCGACCGCGACCGCCAAGGACTCCCGCGCGGTGATCACCTGGCCGGGTAGGCCGTCGGTGAATCCGCCCTGCCGCCAGAGCCGTAGCGACTCCAGACCCAGCTGCAGCAGTCGCTCCTCGCCGGGCCAGCCTTCGCTGTGCGGCGCCAACATGCCGGCGGCCACCCACGACGCACCGGGCTGACCGGACCGATGCACCCGCACCGACCAACCGGCCTGGGCTGCCCGCCGTGCCACGGACAGCCCGATGACGCCGCCGCCGATGACGGCCAGCGTTCCCGAGTCCGGTGGCATCTTTGCTCCCTTCGCCGGCATGATCCGGATCAGGTTTGACGGTAAGGACAGGTACTCGTGTCCACTCTCAGCCCCCGTGCCCGGGACTCCCGTGTCGACTCCCCACGGTAGTCGCTAGCGTCGCGGTGTGCATCAACCTTTGGCGCGGCTCGCCACCGCGCGTCTCTACCTGTGCACCGATGCGCGTCGCGAACAGGGCGATCTGGCCGAATTCGCCGACGCAGCGCTGGCCGGGGGGGTCGACGTCATTCAGCTACGCGACAAGGGCTCGGCCGCGGAGCACCGGCTGGGCCCGCTGGAGGCCCGGGACGAATTGGCGGCGCTGGAGGTACTCGCCGACGCGGCGCGGCGGCATGGCGCGCTGCTGGCCGTCAATGATCGCGCCGACATCGCCCGTGCCGCGGGCGCCGCAGTCCTGCACCTAGGCCAAGACGACCTGCCGCTGAGCGTGGCGCGCGAGATCGTTGGCCCGCACACGGTGGTCGGCCGTTCCACCCACGATCGTCAGCAGGTCGGCGCGGCGATCACCGAGGACGTCGACTATTTCTGCGTCGGGCCTTGTTGGCCGACCCCGACCAAGCCCGGACGCACTGCGCCCGGGCTGGCGCTGGTGCGTGCCACCGCCGAGCTGGCATGCAACAAACCCTGGTTCGCCATCGGCGGCATCGACGTGGACCGACTGCCGGAGGTGCTGGACGCCGGAGCGCGGCGCATCGTCGTCGTCCGGGCTATTTCCGGCGCGGAGGACCCCCGAGCCGCGGCCGAGCAGCTCAGTTCGGCACTTGCAGCAGCGAACTGATCCGGGAGCTCAGCAGCGACGGCGCCTGATCCGGGTGGCCCGCGGTACACCACACGAAGACCCCTTGCTCGACCTCGACCGTGCGCGGCAGGCTGCGCCGAAGCTCGTCGTCTCGGTGTAACGGCAGGGCCTCCTGCGCCGTCCGCAGCCGTTGCCAACTGGCCGCGAAGCCGGGATGCAGCGGCAGGGCGGCCACCTCGTCTTCACTGACCCAGCGCATCTCGGCGCTCTCGTAATTGGCTTCGGTCTGTAACAGTCCAGCCGCGTCCGCGACGACCGTCGTGTAGGTCCAGTCGGTGCCGCTCGCCTCGGCGGTGATCACGGTTCCCCGTACCGATAGCAGCTCGCCGGGCAAACCGGCCTCCTCGTGGGCTTCCCGGACGGCCGCCTCCTCGGCGGTCTCGTGGCTGTCGCGGGCACCACCCGGCAGACCCCATGTTCCACCCTGATGGCTCCACGGCGCCCGGTGCTGCAGTAACACCGCCGGGGTGCCGTCACGCAACGGCGCCCGGAGCAACAAGCCCGCCGCGCCGAACCGACCCCAGTAAGGGTTGCCGGTGTCGGACACCACCCATCCGTCACCGTCGCCGCGCACGCGTTCAGGATAAGCAGCACCCGACGTCGATGCCGCCGTGTGTCGCGGGCGGGTAACAAGTCGGGAAATCTGAGTGGGCAGGTCCCCGCATCTCCGCAAAACACTCTTAGACTTCGCTTATAGAGTTCATTACAAGCATGCTGGGAAAGATGAGGTCCGAACAGACGTGACCGTTGAGTTGGCGCACCCGTCGACTGAGCCGCTTGGTTCGCGGTCGCCGATTGAGCCGGCCCACCCCCGCTGGTGGTTCGTTGCCACAACGCCGGGTCGCATTCTGTCCATCGGCCTGGTCCTGGCAATCCTCGGCGGGCTCAGCGCGTTCGCCACGTCGACCACGATCAACCAGCGGCAGCGCGCGCTGACCACCGTGCTGAACCACACTGAGCCGCTGGCGTTCGCGGCCGGACGGCTGTACACCACGCTGTCGGTGGCCGACGCGGCCGCCGCGACCGCCTTCATCGCGCAAGCCGAGCCGCGCACCGTCCGGCAGCGTTACGAGCAGGCGATCACCGACGCGGCGGTGGCGGTAACCAGGGCGTCCAGCGGTCTGACCGATGAGCCGCTGGTGCAGTTGCTCGGCAGGGTCAACGCTGAACTGGCGGTGTACACCGGGCTGATCGAAATCGCCCGGACCAACAACCGGGCCGGTAACCCCGTCGGCTCGTCGTACCTGTCCGAAGCCTCCACGCTGATGCAGTCGGCCATCTTGCCGGACGCGGCGCGGCTGTACAGCGAGACCTCGGAGCGGGTGGACGCCGAAACCACGGCCTCCACCCAGATCCCGGCACCGGTGATCCTCGTCGTCCTCGCGACGGCGGTGTTCGGCTCCTTCTCGCACCGCTGGCTGGCCCGGCACACCAACCGGCGGATCAACCCCGGTCTTGTCGCCGGTGCACTCGCGATTCTCGTTATGGTGGTCTGGGTGGGTACCGCGCTGGCCATTTCCACTGCCAGTAGCCGTAGTGCGAAAAACACTGCGGCAGAGTCGCTGAAGACCATCACCAACATGTCCATCAGTGCGCAGCAGGCCCGCGCGGACGAGACCTTGTCGCTGATCCGGCGCGGGGACGAAGAGACCCGCAAGCGATCCTTCTATGAACGCATCGACGCCATGCACAAGCAGCTCGACCAATACCTCGCTCGTCAGGACGCCGTCGACAAAAGCGACTTGCAGGACGCCGGTCAACTGCTGGCACAGTGGCGGCGGGCAGACGATCGGATCAACGCCTACATCTCGGTCGGTAATTATCGGGCCGCGACGGAGGTGGCCCTGGGCAGCGGAGAGAACGACTCCACCCCGGCGTTCGACAAACTCGACCGCGCGCTGGTGAAAGCCATGGAGCAGAGCCGTCACGAACTGCGCGACGACATCCTCGACGCGCGGCGCGGACTGTCCGGCGCCACAGTGGGTGCCATCGTGCTTAGCCTGGGCGCGGCCGTCGCTGTCGCTCTCGGATTGTGGCCCCGGCTAAGCGAGTACCGATGACGACGCGGCCGTTCCGAATCCTGTGCGGCGCGCTGGCGATCGCCACGGTTCTGGCCGGCTGCAGCGAGACGGGTTCGATGTTGGTGGCCCCTGCCCCGACACTGGCGCCGCCCACCCCGGCCGGTATGCAGGAGATGCCCCCGCAACCGCCGCTGCCGCCGGACAAGGCCGCCGACGACTGCGACCCCACCGCCAGCCTGCGCCCGTTCGACAATCCGGCTGACGCCGACGCCGCGGTGGCCGATATCCGCGCCCGCGGCCGGCTGATCGTCGGCCTGGACATCGGCAGCAATCTGTTCAGTTTCCGCGATCCGATCACCGGTGAAATCGTCGGCTTCGACGTCGACATCGCCGCCGAGGTGGCGCGCGACATCTTCGGTAACCCAGCGCAAGTCGAGTATCGGATCCTGTCGTCCGACGAACGCATCACCGCGCTGCAGAAATCGGAAGTCGACATCGTCGTCAAGACGATGACCATCACCTGCGAGCGGCGCAAGCAGGTCAACTTCTCCACCGTCTACCTCGACGCCAGCCAGCGCATCCTAGCCTCGCGCGACTCGCCGGTCACCAAGCCTGCGGACCTGTCCGGAAAGCGGGTCTGCGTGGCGAAGGGAACGACGTCGCTGCATCGTATTCGCGAGATCGCGCCACCACCGATTGTGGTCGAGGTGGTGAACTGGGCCGACTGCCTGGTGACGTTGCAGCAGCGTCAGGTCGACGCGGTCAGTACCGACGACTCGATTCTGGCCGGGCTGGTATCCCAGGACCCGTATCTGCACATCGTCGGGCCCAACATGGGCACCCAGCCTTACGGCATCGGCGTCAAGCTCGAGAACACCGGACTGGTTCGCTTCGTCAACGGCACTCTGGAACGCGTCCGCCGCGATGGCACTTGGAATGCGCTGTACCGCAAATGGTTAACGGTGCTCGGGATTGCGCCCACCCCGCCGAGCCCGAGGTACCAGGACTGATGGCCGAGCAGCCGGTGGAGCCGGAAAACCAGGACCTGGACGACGTCGGTCCGGGTACTCAGCCCGTCGACGCGATGGTGGACTCGTCCTCTCAGGGCCGCCCACAGACCACCCAGGCGATCTTCCGGCCCGACTTCGACGATGACGACGATGACGTGGCCCTGCACAGCGCCGACACCACGCCGCAAGAGCGGTTGAAGTCGACGACGCGGGCTCCGGTGCGACGGCTGGGCGGTGGACTCGTAGAAATTCCGCGGGTGCCCGACATCGATCCGCTCGAAGCTTTGATGCCCAATCCGGTTGTGCCAGAATCTAAACGGTTCTGCTGGAACTGCGGACGGCCGGTCGGCCGATCCAGCAAGGAAGGCCAGGCGCTGTCGGAGGGCTGGTGCCCATACTGCGGAAGCCCGTATTCTTTCTTGCCGCAACTGAATCCGGGCGCCGTCGTCGCCGGCCAGTATGTGATCAAGGGCTGCATCGCGCACGGAGGACTGGGCTGGGTTTATCTGGCGCTCGACCGCAACGTCAACGATCGCCCAGTGGTGCTCAAAGGCCTGGTGCATTCCGGTGACGCCGAAGCACAGGCGATCGCGATGGCCGAGCGGAGGTTCCTGGCCGAGGTTGTGCACCCCTCGATCGTGCAGATCTTCAACTTCGTCGAGCACACCGACCAGCACGGCGAACCAGTGGGTTACATCGTCATGGAGTACGTCGGTGGGCAGTCGCTCAAACGTCGCAAGGGCGAGAGGCTGCCGGTCGCCGAAGCGATCGCGTACGTGCTGGAAATCCTTCCGGCGCTGAGCTATCTGCACTCCATCGGTCTGGTCTACAACGACCTCAAGCCGGAAAACATCATGCTCACCGAAGAGCAGCTCAAACTGATCGACCTTGGAGCCGTCTCGCGGATCAACTCGTTCGGGTATCTCTACGGCACACCGGGGTACCAGGCGCCCGAGATCGTGCGAACCGGACCGACGGTGGCCAGTGACATCTACACGGTCGGTCGCACGCTGGCGGCCCTGACGTTGAAATTGCGGGCCCGCGGCGGACGCTACGTCGACGGGCTGCCCGAAGACGACCCGGTGCTCGCCAAGTACGACTCATTCGGCCGGTTGCTGCGCCGCGCAATCGATCCGGATCCGCGGCGGCGATTCGTCAGCGCCGAGGAAATGTCCGGACAGCTGTCGGGTGTGCTGCGTGAGGTGGTCGCGCAGGACACCGGCGTACGGCGGCCGGGCTTGTCGACGATCTTCTCCCGCAGCCGCTCGACGTTCGGGGAAGCGCTGTTGGTCGCTCACACCGACGTGTACCTCGACGGTCATGTGCATTCGGAGAAGTTGACCGCCAAGGAGATCGTCACCGCGCTGCAGGTGCCGCTTGTCGATCCGGCCGACGTCGCCGCACCGCTGCTGCAGGCGACCGTGCTCTCGCAGCCGGTGCAGACGTTGGATTCGCTACGCGCATTCCGGCACGGCGCAATGGATTCCGATGATATCGACTTGTCGGATTCGATCGAACTGCCATTGATGGAAGTGCGGGCGCTGCTGGACCTCGGCGATGTCGCCAAGGCCACCCGCAAGCTCGACGACCTCGCCGAGCGAGTCGGCTGGCGTTGGCGGCTGGTCTGGTATCGCGCAGTCTCCGAATTGCTGACCGCCGATTACGAGTCGGCGAGCAAGCATTTCAGCGAGGTGCTGGACACCTTCCCCGGCGAGCTGGCGCCCAAGATGGCCCTGGCCGCGACGGCCGAATTAGCCGGCAGCTCAGACGAACACAAGTACTACGAAGAGGTGTGGAAGACCGACGACGGGGTGATATCGGCGGCCTTCGGATTGGCCAGGGCGCAGTCGGTCGAGGGAGACCGGGGTGGTGCGGTACGCACTCTTGACGAAGTCCCAGCCACCTCAAGGTATTTCACCACCGCGCGGCTCACCAGCGCGGTGACGTTGCTGTCCGGCCGTTCGGCCAGTGAGATCACCGAAGACCAGATCCGCGACGCCGCACGACGGGTAGAGGCGCTGCCGCCAACCGAGCCGCGAGTGCTGCAGATTCGCGCCCTGGTGCTCGGTAGTGCTTTGGACTGGCTGGGAGATCACGAGGCCAGTACCAACCACATTCTCGGCTTTCCGTTCACCGAACACGGGCTGCGGCTAGGTGTCGAGGCGTCACTACGCGGGCTGGCCCGGGCGGCGCCAACCCAGGCGCACCGCTACAAGCTGATCGACATGGCCAACCGGGTCCGTCCCACCAGCACGTTCTAACTGGGAAACAAGTAGATCGCAAGCAATCTCCGGCACCTCAGCGTCGACAAACATCCGATCGCTCGGGCGGCCCGCGACGCCGTCCCAAACACGCCGGACACTTTTCCGGAAAATCGGATTCTCCTCAGCTTCGCCTCAGTTACAGTACGCTCCACTAGCCCGATTGCGTGCCGAGAGGGCTGTTCTAGCCGGGGGGAGGAGGAGGCTCCGGCGGGTTGTTGCCCGTCGGAGCCTTCTCATAGCTCTGCTGAGAAAACCAAGCCCACCCGGAGCTTCTCAGCTCCTCCTCAGTTATCCGTGCGGAATATCGGTCTGGATCGCGCGCAGGGAGTCGCGGGCGATCGCCAGCTCCTCGTTCGTCGGAACCACCAGAACGGCGATCGGTGAGCTGTCGGTGGAAATCCGCCGAGCGCCCTCGCCGGGCTGGGTGTTTCGCTGCTCGTCGATTTCGATGCCCAGCCGTTGAAGTCCATTCAGTGCGTCCAAGCGCACCGCGGCGACGTTCTCTCCGACACCCGCGGTGAAGCTCACGACATCGGTGCGCCCCAGGATCGCCAGATAGGCGCCGATGTATTTGCGCAGCCGGTGAATGAATACGTCATAGGCCAATTGCGCCGAGCTGTCGCCGGATTCGATCATCTCGCGCAGACGGCGGAAGTCCCGCTCCCCAGCCAGGCCCAGCAAACCGGAGTGGTGATTGAGCATCGACTCGATGTCGTCGACACTCATGTCGGCCTCACGGTGCAGATAGCTCACGATGCCTGCGTCGATGTCACCGCTGCGGGTGCCCATCACCAGGCCCTCCAACGGAGTCAGTCCCATCGAGGTGTCCACGGGCTTACCGCCGGCGATCGCCGACGCGGAGGCGCCGTTACCGAGATGCAGCACAATCTGATTCAGCTCCTGCACCGGCCGGTCGATAAACGCGGCGGCCTGTTCGCTGACGTAGCGGTGCGAGGTGCCGTGAAATCCGTACCG
>DASXJI010000506.1:0-3481 GCA_036497495.1 Mycobacterium sp. | reverse complement strand
GACGGCCTTGTCGGCGCTGGGATTCGCGGCTGCCGCGGTGAAGTCGGGCTGGTGTAACGACGCGCCGCCGGCATCGACGGCAACCATCGGGTGGATGCCGGGCAGTAGCTGGGTGACGTTGCCCATGTCAGTACTGCCCAGTGGCAGCGCCGCCTCGAGCGCATGTTCGATGGGCGATCGACCGAGCCGCGTCATCTCGGCGCGCACGGTTTCGGCCAGCCATGGATCCGGTTTGAGCGCGTCGTACATCGGCTCGGTCTGCTCGACGCTGTAGTCGCAGCCGGTGGCGACGGCGCCGGCCAGGAAGCAGTCGCCCACCTTGGCTTCCAGATCGGCCAGCGACCACGCGTCGGTGGCACGCATCGTGTACTGCAGTTCGGTGTGTGCGGGAATGACGTTGGCGACCTGCCCGCCGTCGGCGACGATGCCGTGCACTTGCTGCCCGGGCGCCAGCTGCTGGCGCAGCAGCCCGATCGCCACCTGCGCCACGGTCACCGCGTCGGCGGCGTTGACCCCCAGGAACGGCGCGGCTGACGCGTGAGCTTCTTTTCCGCGATAGGTCACCCGGACCGCGGACAGGGTCAGCGACCTGGCGGCCGCGATGTCGATCGGACCGGGATGCACCATCACCGCGAGCGCAAGATCGTCGAAGACTCCGGCGTTGAGCAGCAAGACTTTTCCGCCACCGAACTCCTCTGCGGGCGTGCCCAGCAGCGAGACCGTCAATCCCAACTCGTCGGCGACGTCGGCCAGTGCCAGCGCGGCGCCGACGGCCGATGCGGCAATGATGTTGTGGCCGCAGGCATGACCGATCCCGGGCAGCGCGTCGTATTCGGCGCAGATTCCGACAGTCAGCGGACCACTGCCGAAGTCGGCGCGAAACGCGGTGTCCAAACCGCCCGCGGCCGCGGTGATCTCAAAACCCCGCTCGGCCACCAGCGCTTGCGCCTTGGCGCAACTGCGATGCTCGGCGAAGGCCAACTCCGGCTCGGCATGAATCGCATGCGACAACTCGACGAGGTCGGTGCTGCGACGCCGCACCGTGTCGTCGACGCGATCCAGCGCCGGGATTGAAGCCATCGTCGCAGTATCTCACCGCCGATCGCCGGCGTTGTAACCGCGGGCGGGGCGCCGCGACCGTCTCACATGTCGCGCGGCGTCCGAATGTAGGCCTCGGCGCGAAGCCATGCCTGCGGCGGAACAAATCGCTCGTCATCCCAGCTGGCGGATCGGACGCGTATACGTCCGCGCCAATTTTGCATTATGGCGACATGAACGGGCCAGCGGATGAAACGACGTAAATCCGCGTGACTGTCCCAGACGGATAGCGATCCTCCGCGCAGCTCAACGTGCCTACCCCACAGCCAAAGCCCGACGGCCCCGCGCATAATTGGCCAGCTTTCCGCCAGCTTCATCCCCAATGCGGCGACCTGTTCCCATTCCTCTTCCGAATCTGAATGAAAGTCGGTGAAACTCACCACGACTGGGGACTGGGTGCCGTCGGACGGCCCGGGCGCCCAGTCACTGCTGAGGACGCCGCTCCCAGGCGTCATCGGCGGTTGCCCAGTCCAGGTGCCCAACGATGTTGTCGTCATGACTTCTTCGCTGCCATGCCGCTGGTCTTCGCCACGACCGCCGGCTGCCACCGCGGCGAGCGGCCGAGATAGGTAAGGATGCGGTCGAGGTCGTCGGCTGGATCCGTCGACGCTATTGCCGGGCCGAACGGCGCGTTGTCGATGGTGCGGAAGTCTCCATCGGGCACCACCAGCGCCAGCGGCAACGCGGCGGCCACGACGTCGACCGGAAGCTCGTAGGACTGCCCCATCGTGCGAGCCACATCCCAGCCGTGCACGACGTAGTCCACGTAGTGAAAACCGATCGCCATCGCGGCCGGGAACATCGCGCCGGGCCCGAACTCCGGTAGCGCGAACTCACCGTCGAGCACGCCGTCACCCGCGAACGCGTCGATCGCCTCGGTGGCGGCCGCCGAGTAGGCGCCGGCGGGATCGGCTGCCACCGCGCCGGCGACGGTGGCCGGTTGCCAGATCGCCTCGTCGGCGCCGTGGCCGCGAGCGGCAGCGGCGAAGCCGCGATGCTGGACAGTCATGTGAGTGAGCAGGTCAGCAAGGGTCCAGCCGGCGCACGGCGTCGGTTTCGCGAGGTCATCGGTGGTGACGGCCGAGACCACCTCAACAGAGGTCAGTACGGCGATGCGGTGTAACGGACGAACATCCTGATTTGTATGCATCCGCATATCATATGTGCTCGTATATTATCTGTCCAGCTCTATCATCAGTCGGTGGCACGAAAAGCGACACGTCCGGACCTGGCGGAAATGCTGGTGGACCTGGCCCGCAAAACCGTGGCGGCCGAACAGCCGGTGCTGGCGGCCCACGGTTTGTCGATGTGGGGCTACATCGTTCTCAACGCCCTGGATCGCTCGCCGATCCGCACGCAAGCGGCGCTGGCCGACGCGATCGGCGCCGACAAGACCCGCATCATCCCGACGCTCGACGAGTTGCAAGAGCACGGTCACATCGAACGGATCCCCGACCCCGATGACCGCCGGGCTCGCCTGCTCGAGATCACCGAGTCAGGCCGTTCCATCAAGAACGCCGTACAGGTAGCCATCCAGCGCGGTGAGGAGAACTGGCTCGGACAGCTTTCCGCCAACGACCGAGACGTGTTCCTGCGTGCGCTGCAGCAACTCAGCGGACGGGGTGGCGATTAGGCTGCCGACTGTGAGTGATGGTCCGCCCGACCCCGATGCGCTCGCGCGGACCGCGGCGCAGTCGATCGCCGATCGGATGGGGATCGCCGAACACGACGTGGCGATCGTGCTGGGGTCCGGCTGGACTCCGGCCGTGTCCGCTCTCGGCCAACCCACCGGGATGTTGCCGATGGCCGAGTTGCCCGGGTTCAGCCCACCGTCTGCGGCCGGCCATATCGGCCAGGTGCTGTCGGTGGCCATCGGCGAGCACCGGGTACTGGTGCTGGCCGGTCGTGTGCACGCCTACGAAGGTCACCACCTGCAGCACGTCGTGCACCCGGTCCGGACGGCCTGCGCGGCCGGCGCCCGGGTGGTCGTGCTGACCAACGCCGCCGGCGCGGTGCGCGAGGACTTCGCCGTGGGCCAGCCGGTGTTGATCAGCGATCATTTAAATCTGACCGCGCGGTCGCCGCTGATCGGGGCGCAGTTCGTCGACATGGTCGACGCCTACGCCACGCGGCTGCGGACGCTGGCCCGCGCGGTCGCCCCGGAACTCGCCGAGGGCGTGTACGCCGGGCTGCCCGGGCCCCATTACGAAACGCCCGCCGAGATCCGGATGTTGCGCACGCTGGGCGCCGACCTGGTCGGCATGTCCACCGTGCACGAAACGATCGCCGCCCGGGCCGCTGGCGCGGAGGTGCTGGGAGTCTCGCTGGTCACCAACATGGCCGCCGGAATCACCGGTGAGCCGCTGAGCCACGTCGAGGTGCT
>DASXJI010000505.1:0-2902 GCA_036497495.1 Mycobacterium sp. | reverse complement strand
GCGGACAACATCGACTTTGGTCTGGTCGGTTGCCGGCGAAGTGTGCCGCACCTGCAGCGGCTGCTCGGTCACCTGGAAACCTCACTCAAGGATCTGGAGCGCGCGGTCGGAGTGTGACGACGTGCCCAAGCTCAGCGCGGGCCTGCTGCTGTACCGGGTACGCGAAGGAGTCGTCGAAGTCCTGATCGCGCATCCGGGCGGGCCTTTCTGGGCTCGCAAGGACGACGGCGCCTGGTCGATTCCGAAAGGTGAGTACGCGCCAGACGAAGACCCGTGGGCGGCCGCGCAGCGTGAATTCGAAGAAGAGGTCGGCTCGGCGCCACCCCGGGGCCCACGCATTGATCTGGCTCCGGTCAAGCAGCCCGGCGGCAAGGTCGTCACCGCGTTCGCGGTCCCGGGCGTCCTTGACCCGGCCAACGCGCGCAGCAATACGTTCGAGCTCGAATGGCCAAGGGGCTCAGGGCAAATGCGTGCCTTTCCCGAGGTCGACCGGGTGGAGTGGTTCCCGGTGGCCCAGGCCAGGGCCAAGCTGCTGAAAGGCCAGCTCGCTCTGCTCGATCAGTTGATGGCGGACCCCCGCATGGCCGGTTTGCGGGAAGGCTGATGGGCGTGGCGTATCTTCACACTCATGCAGACGCTGCGCACACCGGACGACCGCTTCACGGATCTGCCCGAATTCCCTTATCCCGCAAACTATTGCGATGTTTCCGACAGCGACGGCGGGACGCTGCAGATGGCCTGGGTGCAAGACGGCCCGGCCGGCGCCGACCCGGTGCTGATGTTGCATGGCGAACCGTCGTGGTCCTTCCTCTACCGCAAGATGATCCCGGTGCTGGCCGCGGCCGGGCACCGCGTCATCTGCCCCGACCTGGTCGGCTTCGGTCGCTCGGACAAGCCGACTCGCATCGAGGACCACAGCTACGCACGCCACGTCGAATGGGTGCGGGAACTGGCTTTTGACGCGCTGGATCTGCAGCGGGTGACCCTGGTCGGACAGGACTGGGGTGGCTTGATCGGGCTGCGGCTGGCCGCCGAACACCCCGAGCGTTTTAGCAATCTCGTCGTCGCCAACACCGGTCTGCCAACCGGCGACATACCGATGCCGGAAATCTGGTGGCAGTTTCGCCAGGCGATCCAGAGTGCGCCGACGATCGACATCGGCCGGTTCGTGCAAGGAGGCTGTCGGCGCCCGATGAGCGACGAGATTCGCGCGGCCTACGACGCACCGTTTCCCGACGACACTTACTGCGCGGCGCCGCGGGCCATGCCCGGCCTCGTCCCGACCGGAGCTGATGACCCCGCGGCGCCGGCCAACCGATCCGCGTGGGCGACGCTGACCGCGAGCCCGATGCCGATGCTGGTCGCGTTCAGCGACGGCGATCCGATCACCAACGGCATGGCGCCGATCTTGCAGCGCGAAATGGCGGGCGCACAAGGGATCGACCACCCGGTCGTCGGCAACGCGGGCCACTTCCTGCAAGAGGACGCCGGCGAAGAGCTCGCCGGATACATCGTCGACTTCTTGGGTGGATGAGGCCTCGCCGGCTAGGCCGTCAGCACGACACCTGGATGCTGAACGTCTCGGCCTTCAACCGCGTCGGTTCCGACTTGTTGAAACCCAGTGCGGCGCCGGTGATGTGGTAGGTGGCTCCGGTCATCGTGACCGCGGCCTCGCCCTGCAGCGCGTGTTCGTACGAACCGGTGAACCCGTCGAGATCCTGCAACCGAACGAACTCGGCCTTCAGCTGGTTGGCGTTGGACAACATCGCGCTCACGCCAGATGCGTGCAGGTCGGTGTGAATCCTGGTCATCCAGTCGATCGATTCGCAGCGCACCGAATACGTTTTGCCCACATCTTTGCCGTCGATGGAGAGCACGGCGGTGCCCGGCGGCAGCACCCCGGGCCTGGCCGGCGCGGCTTGGTTGGACGAGCAGCCGGCGGTCACGCCGGTCAACAGCATCGCCGCGGCGGCGACGCAGACGCGTTTGTCCACAGCAGGAATCTACCGCCGCGCCCCCGCTGGCGCGGTGTTGCCTTCGCCGGACCGTAGCTACCTGCAACTTCTTTCCGACCTGCACAATGCAAATATGTCTGCCACGTCGAGTGTCGTCGGGCCGCAGGAACTCCTGCTGCAACTGCTGGATCCGGCAAACCGGGCCAACCCGTATGCGGTGTACGAGCAGTTCCGGGACCGCGGGCCGATGCGGTTGCCGGGCAGCAACCTCACCGTCTTCTCGTCCTACCGCGACTGCGACGAGGCGTTACGGCATCCATCGTCGTCGGTCGACCGGCTCAAGTCGACGATGGCCAAACGGATGTTCGCCGAGGGCGCGACGGTGCGACCGCAGGGGCCGCCGATGTTCCTGTTTCTCGATCCGCCCGATCACACCCGGCTACGCAAACTGGTCAGCAAGGCCTTCGTGCCCAAGGTGGTCAACGAGTTGACGCCGCATATCACCGAACTGGTCGACGGATTACTGGACCGCGTCGCCGAGCAAGGCTGCTTCGATGCGGTCGCCGATCTGGCGTACCCGCTTCCGGTGACGGTCATCTGCCGGCTGCTGGGGGTTCCGCTGCAGGACGAGGCGGAGTTCAGCCGCGCCTCGGCGTTGCTGGCGCAGGCGCTGGATCCGTTCTTCATGGTCACCGGCCAACCGGCCGGCGGCATGGACGAGCGCATCCGGGCGGGGCAGTGGCTGCGGGGATACCTGCGCGACCTGATCGCGCAGCGCCGTGTGCAACCCGGCGACGATCTGATGTCGCGGCTGATTGCGGTCGAAGAGTCCGGCGATCAGCTGGCCGAAGACGAGATCGTGTCGACCTGCAGCCTGTTGCTGATCGCCGGCCACGAGACCACCGTGAACCTGATCTCCAACGGGATGCTGGCAATGCTGCGCGACC
>DASXJI010000504.1:0-4063 GCA_036497495.1 Mycobacterium sp. | reverse complement strand
GCGCTATCGCGATCGCGGCCGCCCGTTCTTGGCTTTCGTGTACGGCATCGCCGCGCACAAGGTGGCCGATGCGTACCGTGCCGTCGCCCGCGATCTTTCTTACGCCACGGAGTCCGTTCCGGAACACTGGTCGGCCGAGCCCGGCCCTGAGCAGGCGGCGATCGACGCCGACTCCGTCACCAGGATGAGCGAGTTGCTCGGGATTTTGCCGGACAAGCAACGCGAGATCGTGATCCTGCGTGTGGTGGTAGGTCTGAGCGCCGAGGAGACCGCCGAGGCCGTCGGTAGCACCGCCGGAGCGGTGCGAGTTGCCCAACACCGCGCGTTGGCGCGGCTGAAATCCACGATCGCCGCGGCAGGACGAGACTATGTCTGACCCGTTTGTCACATCTTCTGATCAGCCCGATCCGGATGCGGTCGCGCGTAGCGAGCGGTTTGTCGACGCCTTGGCCAGACGCGAGCCGGTCGATTTCGTCGACGTCGGCGACCCCGGCGATACCGGGGACCGGGCGCTGGCCGGGCTGCTGGAGGACTGGCGCGACGAGCTGAGGGTGCAGCGCCTCCGCGGGCTGTGTCCGGAGCAGGATGCGGCGGCGGTGCTGAACCGTGGGCTGGCGGCGCGCCGGCGCGCCCGGCGCCGGACAGCCCTGGTCAGCGCCTTGGCCGCGGCCGTCCTCGGTCTCGCGGGATTCGGGATGCTGTTCGGGGAGCCCGCGTCCGTGCACGACGACCAGATCGCCGTGTCCGCCGAGACCGACCTGGACCAGGTTCAGCAACTGATCGCCCTCGGCCAATGGGATCAGGCGCACGACAAATTGGCGGCGGTCGGCGCGCACGTGCAGACGGTCAAGGACAATGGCCGCAAGCAGGGGCTCATCGACAAGGTGAACCTGTTGAACGCGAAGGTTGCCAGCCGCGACCGAAGTGCGACCATGCCGCCCAACGCGCTGCCGGGCACGGCCCCGGTGGTCAGCGCAACAGCCACCCTGGCGGTGATCCCGCCGGGCGATCCGGTAATCACGGTTGCGCCCAACCCGTTTGGTGGCTAGCCGGACGTAGTCGTCGAGAAGAGGAGCCGCTCAGCGGCGCCCGCGAAAGCCCTCGGTGTCCGTGGTGGCCTCGTTGAGCGAGGCGTCGGCGTACCCGCGGCAGTAATCCCACGTTACGTAGGAATCGGGCTCGGGGTCGTAGGCCGGCTCGTGCGGGCGCACGGTGCCGTCGACCAGCAGCTGAAGTAGGTTGGCGCGCAACATATCCCAGTCGTGATAGTGGTCCTGCTGACACTCGTCGCAACAGACCACCAGGCCGCGGATACCTTTGTGCGCCAACAAAGCCTCGTACACCGCAAGATCGGCCAGATCGGCCTCGACCGCCATCCGCTCCTGGGGGTCCAGCGGTTGACCGGGCTCGACCGCATCCAACGCAGCCGACGGATCGCTGGGGTCGTCGGCAAACGGGTCGGGCGGCAAACCGGGCGGGAGGTAGTCGCGCACGGCTCCACATTACGCAGCAGGGCGGCCATCACGCCAGCGATACCCCGCAGCCCAGCCCACATGTCGCCGGCTCACGCAGCCTCCTGCGGCGCGCATCGTCAGCGGCTCAGGCTCAATGTTCCGCACCTCCCCGCGCCGCTCGCGGCGCGGGTCGTCAGCGGTGGTCGGGCGAGCCGATAGGATGGCATTCTCACTCCGCGCGCATATGGGAGGCCCCGGCAATGTCATCTGGCTTGTCCCGTCTCGAAGGCAGCGGCGACCTGATGGTCACGTCGTATCCCCGGGTGGGTGGTTTTCCGGACGATCCGGTACCGACCGGCGGTGACGACCCGCAGAAGATCGCGATGCTGGGACTGACGTTCGACGACGTCCTGCTGCTGCCGGCTGCGTCCGATGTGGTGCCGGCCAACGCCGACACGTCGAGCAAGCTCACCAAGAAGATCCGGTTGAAGGTGCCGCTGGTCAGTTCGGCGATGGACACCGTCACCGAGTCTCGGATGGCGATCGCGATGGCCCGCTCCGGTGGCATTGGAGTACTGCACCGCAATCTGCCGATCTCCGAGCAGGCCGGACAGGTCGAAACCGTGAAGCGCTCTGAGGCCGGCATGGTCACCAACCCGGTGACCTGCCACCCGGAGAACACATTGGCCGAGGTAGACGCCATGTGTGCCCGGTTCCGGATCTCCGGGCTACCGGTCATCGAGGGCGCGGGCCAGCTGGTGGGCATCATCACGAACCGCGACATGCGCTTCGAGGTCGACCAGTCCAAGCACGTCGGCGAGGTGATGACCAAGGCTCCGCTGATCACAGCGCAGGAAGGCGTCAGCGCGGACGCGGCGCTGGGCCTGCTGCGCCGGCACAAGATCGAGAAACTGCCGATCGTCGACGGCCATGGGCGGCTGACAGGTCTGATCACTGTCAAAGACTTCGTCAAGACCGAACAGCATCCGCTGGCGACCAAGGACAGCGACGGCCGGTTGCTGGTCGGTGCCGCGGTGGGGGTCGGCGACGACGCCTGGGTGCGTGCGATGACGCTGGCCGACGCCGGCGCCGACGTGCTGGTGGTCGACACCGCGCACGCCCACAACCGGTTGGTGCTCGACATGGTCGCCCAGCTGAAGGCTGAAGTCGGCGATCGGGTCGAGATCGTCGGCGGCAACGTCGCGACCAGGTCGGCGGCCGCCGCACTGGTCGAGGCCGGCGCCGACGCGGTCAAAGTCGGCGTTGGTCCCGGGTCGATCTGCACCACCCGCGTGGTGGCCGGTGTCGGGGCGCCACAGATCACCGCGATTCTGGAAGCGGTGGCGGTCTGCGGCCCGGCCGGTGTGCCGGTGATCGCCGACGGCGGACTGCAGTATTCCGGCGACATCGCCAAGGCGCTGGCTGCGGGCGCGTCCACGACGATGCTGGGATCGCTGCTGGCCGGTACCGCTGAGGCGCCCGGCGACCTGATCTTCGTCAACGGCAAGCAGTACAAGAGTTACCGCGGCATGGGGTCGCTAGGCGCCATGCAGGGTAGGGGAGAAGCCAAGTCGTACTCCAAGGACCGCTATTTCCAGGACGACGTGCTGTCCGAGGACAAGCTCGTGCCCGAGGGCATCGAAGGCCGGGTGCCCTTCCGCGGGCCGCTGTCGTCGGTGATCCATCAGCTCACCGGCGGACTTCGCGCCGCGATGGGCTACACCGGCGCCGACACCATCGAAGATTTGCAGCGGGCGCAATTCGTCCGGATCACCGCGGCGGGTTTGAAGGAAAGCCATCCGCACGACATCACGATGACCGCCGAAGCGCCCAACTACAACGCCCGGTGAACTGATCGAAGGACCACTCATGCGTGACATGGTTGAGATCGGCATGGGCAGAACAGCCCGGCGCACTTACGAACTCGACGAAATCAGTATTGTGCCGTCGCGACGCACCCGCTCCTCGCAGGACGTCACGACAGCCTGGCAGCTCGACGCCTACCGGTTCGAGATTCCCATCGTCGCGCATCCGACCGATGCCCTGGTGTCGCCGGAATTCGCCATCGAACTCGGTCGGCTCGGCGGCCTGGGCGTGCTCAACGGCGAAGGCCTGATCGGCCGCCATGCGGACGTCGAAGCCAAGGTCGCTCAGGTCATCGAGGCAGCCGCCAAAGAACCCGAGCCGTCGGCGGCCATCCGGCTGCTGCAGCAGTTGCACGCCGCGCCGCTGGACCCCGATCTGCTGGGCGCCGCGGTGGCTCGCATCCGCGAGGCCGGGGTGACCACCGCGGTCCGGGTGAGCCCGCAGAACGCCCAGGCGCTGACGCCGGCGCTGCTGACGGCGGGCATCGACTTGCTGGTCATCCAGGGCACCATCGTCTCCGCCGAGCGTGTCGACAGTCACGGCGAACCGCTGAACCTCAAGACCTTCATCTCCGAACTCGACGTTCCGGTGGTCGCCGGCGGTGTGCTCGACCACCGAACCGCGCTGCACCTGATGCGAACCGGGGCCGCGGGCGTCATCGTCGGGTACGGCTCCACCAGCGGAGTCACCACCAGCGACGAGGTACTCGGGATCCGCGTGCCGATGGCCACCGCGATCGCCGA
>DASXJI010000503.1:0-9419 GCA_036497495.1 Mycobacterium sp. | reverse complement strand
CGGCAGGCGGTCGCCTTGGAGGACGAAGGTCCCGACCTGGTGCTGCGCTGGGCGGCGCTGCTGCACGACATCGGTAAGCCCGTTACCCGCAAGCACGAAGCCGACGGGGGAGTCAGCTTCCACCACCACGAGGTGGTGGGCGCCAAGATGGTCCGAAAACGGTTGCGAGCGTTGAAGTATTCGAAACAAATCATCGACGACGTCTCGCAGCTGGTGTATCTGCACCTGCGGTTCCATGGTTACGGCGACGGCAAATGGACCGACTCGGCGGTGCGGCGTTATGTCACCGACGCCGGACCGCTGTTGGGTCAGCTGCACAAGTTGGTGCGCGCCGACTGCACCACCCGCAACAAGCGCCGCGCCGCCCGGCTGCAGGCCAACTACGACGACCTCGAGGCGCGGATCGCGGAGCTTGCCGCCAGGGAAGACCTGCAGCGGGTGCGCCCGGACCTCGATGGCAACGCGATCATGGACCTGCTCGGCATTCCGGCCGGCCCGCAGGTCGGCGAGGCGTGGCGGTACCTCAAGGAATTGCGGTTGGACCGCGGGCCGCTGACCCACGAGGAGGCCACCGCCGAGCTGCTGTCCTGGTGGAAGGCCCGCGGGAACCAGTAGCGGCCCGGCCGCGTCGGACCGGCATGGAGTATTGCCTGAGCGCCGGTGACGGCGCAGCGACGATGTGGGACCGCGGACCGGATCTCGACCTCAACGGCGACGGCCGGCTCGACGCGGTCGGCCTGGACTTCGACGGCGATGGGCTGGCCGACGACGCTCTGGCCGATCTGGACGGGGACGGCATCGCCGACCATGCCGTTCTCGACGTCGACGGCACCGCGGAACGCTATTTCACCGACGACGGCTCGGGTACTTGGTCGGTGGCCACAGAACCACCCGCCCGTCCGGGGCGGGAGGCCTCCGGCCTGCGCTGGTTCGGGCTGGACGGCGCCGAGCACACCGGCAACCCGTTGTCCGACTTCGGTGCCGAGGGCCGTGCCGAGGTGCGGCTGCTCGACAGCGACGGCAACGGCCTGGCCGACCGCGCGATCACATCCGGCGAGAATGGTGTCACCGGCTACGTCGACACCGACGGGGACGGGCGGTGGGACGTCAAGCTGACCGACGCCGACGGCGACGGTGCCGCCGACGCGGCCAGCGTGTTAGCGCCCAAACCGTAGATCCCCTCTGGCGGCAGCCGCCCGGTACTGTGACGGCCCATGAACTCCGACCAGTCCTCTTCTGACTCGGTGAGCGCTGCCCTGATCGAGATCCTGCGCGACGACCTCAACATCGACGTCAGCCGGGTGACTCAGGAGTCCCGGCTGGTGGACGACGTCGGCCTGGACTCGGTGGCCTTCGCGGTGGGCATGGTCGCAATCGAAGACAAGCTCGCGGTGGCGGTGTCCGAACAGGAACTGCTCGGCTGCGACACCGTCGGCGACCTGGAGAACGTGATCCGGGCAAAGGTCCCGGTCGGCCAGTGAGCGTGCTGGCCACCGCCCTGTCCAGGGCGATGCGCGCCTCAGCTCACGACCTGATGGTCTTCGACAAGGACGCCGACGCCTGGACGCGGCATCCGTGGCCGCAGGTTCAGGCCCGCGCCGAGGGCATCGCGATCCGCATCCTCGACCAATCGGAGCCGTCCTCGGTCGGCCTGGTCGGCGAGCCGACCGCGGACTTCGTCGCGGCCATTCACGCGACCTGGCTGGCCGGCCAGAGCGTGTCGATCCTGCCCGGACCGGTCCGCGGCGCCGATCCGCAGCAGTGGGCCCACGCCACGCTGGCAAGGTTCGCCGGCCTTGGTGTGCGCACGGTCTTCAGCCACGGCGCCGAACTCAGCCTGCTCAGCGGTGTGGACGGGCCGCTGACCGTGCTCGACCTCGGGGCCGTCGCGCACGAACCGTCCTCCGGCTGCACGCCGGTCGAGGCTGCCGCCGAAACCCCCGCGATCTTGCAGGGCACCGCGGGCTCCACCGGAAATCCGCGCACCGCGCAGCTGTCTCCCGAGGCGGTGCTGAACAACGTGAACGGCCTGCTCAGCCGTTTCGCTGTCGACCCGGCGTCCGACGGCGGGTGTACCTGGCTGCCGCTCTATCACGACATGGGTCTGACCTTCCTGCTCAGCGGCGCGCTGAGTGGGACGCCGGTCTGGCTGGCGCCGACGTCGGCGTTCACCGCGTCCCCGTTCCGCTGGTTGCGGTGGCTCAGCGAAAGCGGCGCCTCGCTGACCGCGGCGCCGAACATGGCCTACAGCATGATCGGCAAATACGCCCGGCTGGTGTCCGACGTCGATCTGGGCCGGGTGCGGGTGACGATCAACGGCGGCGAGCCCGTCGACTGCGCAGGCATGGAGCGGTTCGCGAATGCGTTGAGCGGGTTCGGCTTTGACGCCGGCGCGTTGGCACCGTCCTACGGGCTGGCCGAATCCACCTGCGCGGTCACCATCCCCGCGCCGGGAACCGGCCTGCTGTACGACGAAGTGCGTTCTGCCGCAGACGATTCCGAGCCGCGCCGGCAGGCGATTCTGGGCGAGCCGATCCCCGGGATGGAAATCCGGATCAACCCGACGCCGCAGCGCTCCGCCGAACTGCCCGGTCGCGACGTCGGCGAGATCGAGATCCGCGGAACTTCGATGATGTCCGGGTACGTAGGCGACACCCCGCTGGAGCGTGGTGCCTGGTTCCCGACCGGAGATCTGGGCTACCTCACCGACGACGGGCTGGTGGTCTGTGGGCGGGCCAAGGAGATCATCACCATCGCGGGCCGCAACGTCTTTCCCGCCGAGATCGAACGGGTCGCCGCCGAAATACGCGGCGTGCGTGAAGGTGCGGTGGTGGCCGTGGGCACCGACGACGACACCACCCGGCCGGGATTGGTGATCACCGCCGAATTCCGCGGCCCCGACGAAGCAGGCGCCCGCAGCGAGCTGGTCGCCAAGGTGGCGTCCGAGTGCGGCATCGTGCCCGCCAACGTGGTGTTCGTCGGGCCGGGTTCGCTGCCGCGCACCTCGTCGGGCAAGCTGCGGCGGCTGGAAGTCAAACGCAACCTGACCGCGGTGACCACATGATCGCAGAGCTGAGCATCGACGAATACCGTGCGCTGCTCGACGAGGTATTCAACGACGACGTGATCAAGTGGACCGCGGAAGCCGAAGCCAGCGAACGGTTTCCGCGCAAGCTGATTGAGCATCTGGGTGAGCGCGGCGTGTTTGCGCACAAGTGGCGCAACGGCCAGCATCCTGACGTGCCCAAGGTCGTCGCGTTGGCGTTCGCCTTGGGGCGGCTCGGCTCGGCGGGTATCGGTGTCGGCGTCAGCCTGCACGACTCGGCGATCGCCATCCTGCGCCGCTTCGCCCGGTCGGATTACCTCAAGGACATCTGCGAGCAGGCCATCCGCGGCGAGGCGGTGCTGTGCATCGGCGCGTCCGAGGAGTCGGGCGGTTCGGACTTGCAGATCGTGGAGACCGAAGCCCGTTCTGTCCGAGACGGATTCGAGATCAAAGGCGTCAAGAAATTTGTGTCGCTGTCACCGGTGGCCGACCACATCATGGTGGTGGCCCGCGGAGTGGACCACGACCAGAGCAGCCGGCACGGCAACGTGTTGGTGATCGCGGTGCCGACGGCTCAGACCGACGTGCAGGTGCCGTACCGCAAAGTCGGCGCCGCACCGCTAGACACCGCCGCGGTGCACATCGACACCTGGGTGCCCGCCGATGCGCTGATCGCCCGTCCTGGAACGGGCTTGGCGGCTATTTCCTGGGGATTGGCCCACGAGCGGATGTCGATCGCGGGGCAGGTTGCCGGCGGTTGCCAGCGGGTACTCGGCATCACTCACGCCAGGATGGTCGAGCGCCGGCAGTTCGGTTCGACGCTGTTCGAGCACCAGGCGCTACGGCTGCGTCTCGCTGATCTGCAGGCCCGCGTCGACCTACTTCGCCACGGGCTCAACGGAATCGCGGCCGAGGGCCGACTTGATCTGCGGGCCGCGGCGGCGGCGAAGGTCACCGCCGCAAGGCTTGGCGAAGAGGTGCTGTCCGAGTGCATGCACATCTTCGGCGGCTCCGGTTATCTGGTCGACGAGACACCGCTGGGTCGCTGGTGGCGGGACATGAAGCTGGCCCGGGTCGGCGGCGGCACTGACGAGGTGCTGTGGGAATTGGTTGCCGCGGCAATGAAACCCGACTACGACGGCTACCACGAACTGAACGGCGGCTAGCGGGCCGCGGGGATGTCGGCGGGCGTGCGGGGCAACGCGTAGAGGGCCATCCGCCGGTTACTCATGTCGTGCTCGCCGAGGAAGGTGCAGCCGGCGTATTCACACAGCCGCCGCGCCGAGGTGTTGCGGTGGTCGGGGTCGAACATGATTCGGCGACAACGGGCTTCGACGTCGAAGACGCTCGCGACGATGCGCGGCAGCAGGAACGGGCCGAGGCCCTTGTTGACGATCGACAGCTCGGCGATGGCCGCGTGCAAGCCTACATCGTAGGGATCGGGGTCATACCGCGTCGCGATGGAATCCTTTGCGGCGCGGTAAATCTCGACGTATCCGCCGTCCTCGCCGTGCATGCTGCCGATGAATGGGCGGGAGTAGTTGCCCGCCCGCTGCGCGCGTAGGTAGTCGCGCCACCGCGTTGCCGGCCAGGCCGACTCCCATGCCTCGACCAGGTGCGGCATGTTCATCCATCGCGAGATCATCTCCGCGTCGGCGTCTGGATCGACCAGGCGCAGCGCGTAGGGCTCGGCCAGCACCGGCGTGGGCGGCGGGGGAGCGGCGCGGACGTCGTCACTGAGTCCCTCAGTGAGCTCCCGCGGCAGGATCGAAAGCGCATCGCGCGGAGTGCTCATCGACCGCCGCTCCGTTCGTAGGCGGGGCTCTCTTCGCGTTGTGCGCTCATCGACCGCCGCCTGGCGGCCCGGCGAAGGCCTGCGCGATCGGCAGCCAGCGCGACGCGTCGTCACCGGTGGCTTTGACATCCAGTTCGCGCAGCGGGCGGCGTTGGGTGACCAGAAAGCAGAAGTCCTCAGCGGACCCGGTGACCCGCTGCGACGCATCGGCCGGCCCCCACGACCAGATGCTGCCGTCGGGGGCCCGCAACTCCACCCGGAACGGATCGCCCGGCGGCTGCTGGCCGTTGATGGCGAACGCGAAATCCCGGGTCCGCACCCCGATGTGCGCGATCGATCGCAGCCGGGCGGTAGCCGGTCGGGTCACGCCGAGGGCGTCGGCAACGTCAAGGCCGTGCGCCCAGGTCTCCATCAGCCGTGCCGTCGCCATCGACGGGCCGCTCATCGGCGGGCCGAACCACGGCAGTTTGCGCCCGTCGGCGACGGTCAGCAGCGCATCGTGCAGCCGGGTGCGGGTGAGCCGCCAGTCGGCGAGCAACTCGGCGGGCGGAACCGCCGCCAGCTCATTGGCCGCGGTGTTGACGAAACCGATCGGGTCGTCCACCGCGGTCTTCACCACGTCGGCGAACGCGTCCCCGTCGGTGACCGCCACCAGGGCGCCGCGGTCGGTCCACAGCAGATGCCCGATCTGGTGGGCGATCGTCCAGCCCGCGGCGGGTGTCGGCGCGGCCCAGCGTTCATCGGCGAGCGGCGCGACCAGCGCGTCAAGCTCGTCGCTTTCGACGCGCAGGGCGTCGACAATCTCTGACAGGTCGGCCACCTGCGTACCTTAACGATTCGCGGCGCGGCCGACGACAGTGTGCACGGCCAGCCCGCACAGGTACACCGCGGCGCCGGCCACGATCAGTGCGGGAGAGTGGCCGTTGCCCGGGACGACGATCGCCGCAGCTGTGATCGCGGCGATGAACGCCACCCAGAACAGCGAATCCTGCACCGCGAACACGTGCCCGCGCAGGGCGTCGTCCACATCGATCTGAATCGCGGTGTCGGCGCACAGCTTGACCACCTGGCCCGCTCCGCCCAGCAGGAAGCCGCATGCCACCAACACCCAAAGGCGCATACCGATGCCGGCGATCTCGAAGGCCGCCGCGATCGCCAGGGCCCCGTTGGCCGTGGCGTAGCGACCCCAGCGGCGCACCGCGGCCGGGGTGACCAGGTTCGCCAGAAAAGACCCAGTGCCTGCCGCGGCGACGAACAACATCGCGCTCCCCAGCGCGGAGACCGCGGCCGTATCGCGGCTGCGCACCAGCAACAGCACCACCAACGAGTTGATGCCGAAAACCATCCGGTGCGCGGCCAACCCGGAAAGGGTGGCGGCGACGGTGGGGCGCTGCAGCACGGTGCGCAGTCCGTGCAGCCATCCGGTGATGACGGCGTAGAGGACTGATCCGTGGATCGCCCGCGAGGTGTCGTCGGGACCCAGCACGTGGGCCGGAAATCGCAGCGACAGCAGCAGCGCGATCAGCAACGGGACGATCACCAGCAGGATGATCGACGCGGCGACACTGTCGCCCGAGCCGAAGATCGCGCGCGGCACCAGCATGAAGTTGGCGCCGAGGAAGGCTGCGACCGCGCCGACCGCCGACGCGAGCGAGTTCATCGTGACGACCTGCTCGCGGCGCACCACGTCCGGCAGGGCGGCCGACAGCCCCGATCCGACGAACCGGGCGAGGCCGTTGACCACCAGCGCGCCGCACAGCACGAGTACATTGCCGGCCCCGACCGCCAGGCAGATTCCCACCACCGCCACTGACACCACCCGGCCGACGTTGGCGGCGATCAGCACCAGGCGGCGGTCCCAGCGGTCCATCAACGCACCGGCGAACGGGCCGAGCAGCGAATACGGCAGAAACAACACGGCGAACGCGCCGGCGATCGCCAGCGGGCGGGTGGCGCGCTCGGGATTGAACAGCAACGCGCCCGCCAGACCCGCCTGAAACAGGCCGTCGCCGAACTGGCTTGCCGTCCGCAACTCCAGCAGCCGCCAAAAGTCGGGCAGGCTGCGCACCGAACGCCAGACAGCGACCGCCGCGCGCGGATGAGTCACTGCACCTACTTCCGAAAGGCATGGGGCCCGGCAGTCGCAACCGAGCGTCAGGCGCCTGTTAACAACAGTACAAATTCCTCGCAGCGTGCTCCTTGTTCGCCACGGTCGTCCGGCCCGGATGCCATGATGGGATGGTGGCGCAGTCCGAAGATCCAGAAGACCATGTTGCCCCCGCGGCATACCGAGTGCGGGCGGGCACTTTGCTTCTGGCCAACACGGATCTGCTCGAGCCGACTTTTCGTCGCAGCGTGATTTATATCGTCGAACACAACGACGGGGGCACGTTAGGCGTCGTGCTCAACCGTCCCAGCGAGACTGCGGTATACAACGTGTTGCCGCAGTGGGCGCAGGTAGCGGCGAAACCAAAGACGATGTTCATCGGCGGACCGGTCAAGCGCGACGCGGCGCTGTGCCTGGCAGTGCTGCGGGTGGGTGCGGTTCCCGACGACGTGCCGGGTCTGCGCCATGTGGCCGGCCGGATGGCGATGGTCGATCTCGACGCCGACCCCGAGTCGATCGGCCCGCTGGTCGAGGGTGTGCGGATCTTCGCCGGCTACTCCGGCTGGACCATCGGCCAACTCGAGGGCGAAATCGAGCGCGACGACTGGATTGTGTTGTCGGCGTTGCCCTCTGACGTTCTGGTCCAGCCACGGGTGGATCTGTGGGGCCGGGTGCTGCGCCGTCAGCCGCAGCCGCTGTCGATGCTGGCGACCCACCCGATCGACGTCAGCCGCAACTAGTCAGCCGCGGCGGCGGGCTCGTCGTCGAGGGAGTCGCGGGACAGTCTGCTCGCGATCACCGAGCACACCACCAGCTGGATCTGGTGGAAGATCATCAGCGGCAACATGATCACTCCGACGGTGGCGGCCGGGAAGAACACCAGCGCCATCGGAAGCCCTGACGCCAGGCTCTTTTTCGAACCGCAGAACAGCAGCACGATGGCGTCGCCGCGATCCAGTCCGGCCATTCGACCGACCAGCCAGGTGAAGGCCAGCACCACCGCCAGCAGCGCGGCGTTGACCACCGCGACGATCGCCAGTTGCCAGGCGTTGACGCTTCGCCAGATGTGCTCGACCATGCCCATCGAGAACGCGGTGTAGACGACCAACAGGATCGACCCGCGGTCGACGGCTTTGGTCAATATCGTGTGCCGGGCAACCCAGTCGGCGATCCGCGGCCGCATCAGTTGGCCCGCCACGAACGGCAGCAGCAGTTGCACCACGACGTCGCGCACCGCGGTGGCGTCCATCCGGGCGCCGCCGCTGGTGTTCATCAGCAGCACGACGAGCAACGGGGTCAGCGCGATCCCGACGATGTTCGACAGCGATGCGCTGACCAGCGCGGCCGAGACATTGCCCCGCGCAATCGACGTGAAGGCTATCGAAGACTGCACGGTCGACGGGACCAGGCACAGGAACAGCAGCCCGTTGTACAGGTCGAGGTTCAGCAGCCAGGGAACCAGGCCGCGGGCGGCCAGCCCGAGTAACGGGAAGACCACGAAGGTGGTGGCCAACACCAGCAGGTGCAGCTGCCACCGTTTGACACCCTGCCAGGCCTGCTGCGGCGACAGCCGGGCGCCGTACAGCCAAAACAGCAGCGCGATAACCACTTTGGCGGCCACCGACATGACGTCGGAAAAGGCCCCGCGGGCCGGAAACAGTGCCGCCAGCGCGACCGTGGCGGCCATGGCCAGCAGGAAAGTGTCAATCGGTGGCGCCGAGAGCTTTTTCAGCACAAGGGTGTACCGGTCAGTGGCAGGCCAGCGTGCAGGCCGCACAGGACCCGCTACAGGTGGCCGCAGCCTCTTCGCGGCGTAGCGCGTAGCGCGCGGTCTGATACGAGCCGGCGGCGACGGTACCGACGGCACCGACGATGCACACGCAGATCACCGGCAGTGCTTTGGCCGTGGGTGCAGCCAGAGCCACCGCGCCTCCGGCGGCGAGCATGATCGCGCCGGCCAGCTGCGGCGGCGCGACCGAGCGCATGATCAGCCCGACGGTGCCGGTGCCGACGGGACGGACCAACGACCGCAGTCCGAGTACGGCCATTACCACCGCCGCGCTCACGCACAGCACTCCCGCGATCAGCATGGGGTCACAATACGAGGCCGCTCCGGCCCCGGTGCGACGCCCTAGTTGTACTGCCCAGGCACCTAGTGCGACAGAGCCTGAGGCGGAGCGACCAGAGCAGGTGGAGCCGGGGGCGGCGCGGGCGCGGCGGGTGCCGGCGGCGGGGCGGCGGGTGCGCTGGACCCGGGCGGGCCGGCCCGGAACCCGTTGATGATGCCGTCGGTGGCCGGCGCCTCGGCGACCGTTCCGCCGGCTTCGGTAGTCACCGCCAGCGACACCAGGTACTTGTCGGGCCCGGAGGTGACGATGACGTTGCGATGCGAGGTATTGAGCGTCAACTCGTTCTGCCTGTAGGTGCCCTCGATGATCGACGACGGCGACCCGTTGAAGTCGGCCAGCGAG
>DASXJI010000502.1:0-1612 GCA_036497495.1 Mycobacterium sp. | reverse complement strand
GCTGCTGCGACAGGCGGCGGTTGCGGATAAATAGGGTCTGCAGTGGCCCGAGAATCTCAGCCATGTATGGATGTCGTCGCCGAGTTCTGCCGGTGCAGTCGAGGCGGAAAGCGACGTAGCTGATCGTCGCCGGGTCCGTGTCCTTTCGCGTAGAGGTCTGTCTGATGCCTGTGGTTTGTGGTGCTGAGTGATGACGCGATTCGGCCGGGAGTCGCCGCACAGCGGCACCTCATGGTGTCGGTGTCCTTCCTCGCAGCGACACTAGAGCGAATAGACGTGTCGACAGCCGTACCGGGGTGACACACGACAGAGGTCAGAGTTGCGACCCGGCGAGCGATTCATCCCGCTGTCGACGATGCAAACGCCCATGGCCGCCCTCAGATGTGGGAGAGCCGACCGTCGGGCTCTATTTGCACGGTGCCCACCTCGTGAGCTCCCGGCGTATCCGGCATTTCATGCCGACCACCGGCGTGCCGGCGCCGCAAGAACCACTCAAGACCGACGACCGACGACACCCCGGCCGCGATCACCGTCGGCCACACCAGCACTCGAGCCAGCCACACGCGCCGCTGAACTCTGACGATCCGTTGCTGCGCATGCCGAAGCCGGGTCAGCTTGTCCATGCGCATCGGGATGCCCACGATCGGTTGGGCGAAACGCGGTTGGGCGAAACGCGCTACACGGGGAGCAATGCCGGCGAAGGTCTCTTTGATCAACCGTCCACGCAGCGGTGACAGGGGCGTCGATAGGCTCGTGAAGGTGTCCCGAGGCAGCTGCCGTGCCACGGCGCGTGCGATGCATCGCTTGACCTCCGTCGTGGCCCCATGGGAAGGGGTGTCGTGCTCGGCGCAGTCTTCCATTCCTCTCCGCTTCAGCTACGCCACCGATCGCGGTCGATAGGGATGAAGTCGAAGCGAGACCGCCGCTTGGTGTTGTTGGGCAGGCCGGGTGCGAACCCCTGACCAACGAAAGTCGTTGCAAAACAACCTATATGGCGTCACAACTCTTGCCTGGGGCTGGCTGATTCCGATTGAATCCAGGTCATTGGTTGGCGCGAAATAGCGGACGAAATCCTTTGGTGCGCAATGCTGCTCCGCAGCTCCACCGCTTGTACCGCGTGGCCGCCGCCGGTAGACGGCCGTTCCCACGGCCCGTGTCACCTGGGTTTACCGCGCCGGCCGCCGGGCCGACATCTCGTTGGCTCATAACCACCGCCCGGTATTGTTCTGTCGGCCGTGGTGGATCACGTGATCGACCCGGTGATGGGTCAGGATGGCCTCGATGGTCGCTCAGGCGACCGATGCTAAATGTGCGCTGAATTGTGCTGCAGGAAAAGATAATTGCGATTTATCGCGGCAACACAACAGCAGATTGCGGTGAGCCCATGCGTTTGTCAGGTCGACGGTGCGCAGCTCTTGATGCGAGCATCGGGCAGTGGCTAAGGCCGGGACGACCGCGATGCCGACACCGGCTGCGACCGCGGCACAGATCGCCTCGGTGGTGGGTAGATACGCCCGGTAGCGGGGGCGAAGCCCGAGGGGCTGGGTTTGGCCACTCAGGTGTTCCTGCAGCGGATTTCCCTGGGTGAATCCCAGGAACGGGTAGTCCAGAC
>DASXJI010000501.1:0-14092 GCA_036497495.1 Mycobacterium sp. | reverse complement strand
CGCGACGGGGTGTGGTATGTGGATCTGGCGCCGATCGTCGACCCAGAGCTGGTGCCGCTGGCGGCGGCCCGCGCGCTCGGGCTGCCCGATCAACCGGGCCGCTCCACGATGGACACGCTGTGCGGGTTTGTCGCCGACCGTGAGCTGCTGGTGGTGTTGGACACCTGCGAGCATCTGCTGGATGCGAGCGCGGCACTGGTCGTGGCTGTCCTGGGTGCATCACCGGGGCTGACCTTGCTGGCGACGAGTCGTGAGCCCATCGGGGTGGCCGGTGAGGTCAACTGGCGGGTGCCGTCGCTGTCGCTGGCCGACGAGGCCATCGAGTTGTTCATCGACCGGGCGCGGCATGCCCGGCCGGATCTCGCCGTGGGTGGCGACGACGCCGCCGTGGTGGCTGAGATCTGCACGCGTTTGGATGGTTTGCCGCTGGCGATCGAGCTGGCGGCGGCGCGGGTGCGCGCGTTGTCGCTGGCCGAGATCCTCGACGGCCTGCATGACCGGTTCCGGTTGTTGACCGGCGGTGCGCGCACCGCGGTGCGCCGCCAGCAAACCCTGCGCGCCTCGGTGGACTGGTCGCATGCGCTGTTAACCCCGTCCGAGCGGGTGTTGCTTCGCCGGCTGGCCGTGTTTGTCGGTGGCTTCGACTTCGAGGCCGCACAGGCGGTCGCCGCGGGCGATGACATCGAGCGGTACCAAGTCCTCGATCAGCTCAGCCTGCTCGTCGACAAGTCGCTGGTGGTGGCCGACAGTACCGGTGGCGCATCGCGTTACCGGATGTTGGAAACGGTGCGCCAGTACGCCGCCGAAAAACTGGAGGAGGCCGGCGAGGCTGATGCTGTGCGCGCACGTCACCGCGACCACTACACGGTGATGGCCGCGGTGCTCGACACCGCAGGGCGTGATGATTACGGGCACCGTCTCGCCCAAGTCGAGCTCGAGATCGACAACCTGCGCGCCGCGTTTTGGTGGAGCCGCGAGCACGGCGATCCCAGGCTCGCACTGCAACTCGCCTCCTCGCTACAGCCGCTGTGGCTGGCGCGGGGCCGCGTGCGCGAAGGGCTGGGTTTGTTGCACGCCGCGCTTACCGACCTAGACAGGCAGCAAGCCGACGTGGCCTTGCATGCTCGAGCGCTCGCCGACATGGCTGTCCTCGGGATGTGGGTGGCCGCCGCCGAGTGTATCGATCAGGCCCACCAGGGGCTGGCGCTCGCGCGCAAGATTGATGATCCGGCGGTCTTGGCCCGGACGCTGACCGCGTGCGGTTTCCTCGCCGGCCAGAGTGGCAACCTCGAGCTGGCCAGGGGATACCTGGACGAGGCGATCGGCCTGGCCCGCGAGATAGGGGATCGCTGGAGGCTGAGCCAGATTCTGGCCTCGCAGGCGCAGAGCGCGATCGTGGGGGGCAACCCGCTCGCGGCCCGAGCGGCCGGTCAGGAAGGGCGCGATCTCGCCGATGCGATCGGCGACGGGTTCCACTCCCGTCAGTGCCGCTACTGTCTGGGATGCGTGCAGCTTCTAGAGGGTGATCCGCCCGGGGCGCTCGCACAATTCGACGAACTGGTTGCCGAGGCCGAGGCGACTCACGACGAGATCAGCAGGAGGTCCTGCCTCGCTTCCCGGGGCATCGTCCTCGCATGGCAGGGACAGGTGGATGCGGCCCGAGCGGCGGCCGAGGCGAGCTTTGGGGGCGCCCCGCAGCTTGGCGGGAAGTTCGCGGCAAGCGGGCGCGTGGCGGTGGGATGGGCGGCACTGGCCGCCGGCGACCTTGCAAAGGTGCATGAGATGCGTGAGGCGAGCCAGCAGGCCGAGGGTGTGATCTTGGGTATTACGTGGGCCGCGCTACACGTCTGGAATGTCGAGGCCGCGCTCGCAGACGGAGATCTTCCCGCCGCCCGCGGTTGCGCCGAGGACGCCGTCTTGGCGACAAAGGGAACCAAGGGCCACTACGAGGCGTACGCATTGCTGAACCGCGCTCGCGTGGCGATCGCGACGGGTGAGGTGGAACCAGCCGAGCGCGACGCACGCGATGCGCTCGCGCTGGCTGCCGAAATCAAGGTACACAATTTCATTCCCGACACCCTTGAGTGCCTCGCCGTTCTGGCCGGCCAGGGCGGCAGCCACCGCGAAGCCGCCCGCCTCTTCGGCGCGGCGGAGGCCATCCGGCGGCGCATCGGCATAGTGCGGTTCAAGATCCGTGACGCCAGCCACGAACGCTCGGTAGCAGCGCTGCGAGATGCCATGGGTGAACAGGACTTTGAATCCGCATGGGCCGAGGGCGCGGCCCTTGCCACCGAGGAGGCGATCGGCTACGCCCTGCGTGGCCACGGGCAGCGTAAACGCCCCAGCAGCGGCTGGGCTTCGCTCACCCCGACCGAACGCGAAGTGGTGCGACTAGTCAGTGCGGGGCTGGCCAACAACGACATCGCCACCCAGCTGTTCGTCTCACCGCGCACCGTGAAAACCCACCTCGGCCACGTCTACACCAAACTAGGCCTGAGCTCCCGGGTGCAGCTCGCCCAACAAGCAGCCCGCCACAGTTAACCACCCGGTGCCCAAGGCTTCCGACCTCGACTCTCGCGCCAGGTGCCCGGGCGCGAGAACCGTGTGGAGGCACCGCGACCCTCAATCTGAAACCACCGAGGCGAGCAGATGGCCATCGGGAGGACGATCCTTGATACCAGTAAAGAAAGTTCTCACGTGCGACACGAGGTCGCGCATATCGAGTGGACTCGCGGATTGGAGGCCGGTCATGCCGGGTGCGTAGTTCTCGATCAGTGTTCAAGATCGATCCCCGCCCTGGCGTGCGTCGACGGGTCTTGTCCGTTGGGGTGCGAAGCCCAGGGTAGAAGCCTAAGGGCCCCTATTCTGTCGGGGGAGCAACCGGGCGAGGGGAAGGCTGGGCGGGTGAACGTGAGTGAACCCCTGATGATGCTTCGTTATTTCTAACCCTGGAAGACTGGATGAATACCTGGGTGATAGGGCCTGGCCGCTGGAAGGGGCGGCAAGCGGCGACCGGAAAGTGAGAGCCGGTCGCGGGAACACCGCTGGCCTCGGGGTATATGGGGACAGCCTCGGCAAGAACGTACTGAGCCGCCGTACGTAGCTTCGGTGTACGACTACCTCGTCGTGCGCCTCGATCAGGTCGTCGTCTGAAGCGGCGCGCAGTTGCTTGATGGTCATCGCCATGCAGTGATGATTGCCGCGGTCGGCTGCCGGGGCCATCTCGGCGCGCCGGGACGGTCCATTTGAACCGGCGCGTGGCCGATCTCGTCCTCGTGAGTAAAGACGGCATCTCGTCGTCAACGGCGAGACTCGTGCCCGGCGGCAGCGCCTCAGTCAGACCAGGAGGGGACCAATGTCCAGCTTCGATATCGACGTCACCCGCGACGGCGGCTGCTGGACGGTCCACATTCGCGAAGTCAACGGACCCGCGCAGGGCCGCACCATTAGTGAAGCCAAATGGACGGCCCGGCAGATGATTGCTCTGGCCACCGGGGTGCCCATCGACGACATCGCCGTGCGGGCCGCCGGCCTCGCAGCGCTCAAAACGGCATTCCGGCCAGGTGGGCGAGCAGCTCGTCGACCCGGCGCTTCTTCAGCGCCAGCGTGATCGGCGTGCGTGACCTCGACTGAAGCGTCTCCGCAGGCTGTGCGTTGAGCTTAGCGTGATGCCCGGCGTGCACCGGAAATGGCGAAGGAGTGTCAGACGGCGGGAAATTGACCACACGGACAAGCCGGGAAGTTCAGGTTCAGAATGAAAGCCGGCGGGCCCCGCTTGAGGGAATTGGCTGAGTGGTGCAGCCGCTCGACACGCCCGGGTGCGTCGGTCGCCGGAATTGCAATGTGAATCTGGACAACCGGCGCTGGGATCGTCCAGACCAAGATTGCGAACTCCAGCAAGCGCGGGACATCCCGCGCAATCTTCAAGTGGACGAGACAGTAGTGAAGGGGTGATTGTCCGTTACGGAATCGGTTGGCAGATTCCGTAACTAGCTGGCGAGCGTTTGGCGAAGGTCGGAATTAGGTGGCGAGTCGCTACGTGGTTGGGGGCGGTGCAGGGCGCAGAATCGGCGTGTGGCGGTGGTGAATTCGACGGCCATCACTGTGCGTGATGAGGTGATGGGGTTTGAGCTCGGGTGGGTGACCTCGACGGGTGAGCAGGCTCGACTGCCTTTGGCGGATGTGTGGGGATTGCGGTTTGAGGACGCTGCTCCGGTGAGGCGGTTCGTGTCGTATCGGGGGCAGCGGCATCTGTCGGGGCGCTGGTGGTCGGCGACGATCGCCCGACACGTGGGTTACGAGTCCTGGCTGGAACGCGATCACGTTTTGGCGTTGGACTTCGACCCCGACGTTGTGGGTATCGCCTCTCAACCGTTTTGGCTGTTCTGGCCGAAGGAGAGCGGCGGACGGTTCGGGTCTCATGCTCCGGACTATTTTGTCCGCCGCGCGGACGGGTCGGCGGTGGTGATCGACTGCCGTCCGGAACATCGACAATGCAGGCCCCGCGACGTCGTGGCGTTCGAGATGACCCGACGTGCGTGCGAGATGGCGGGCTGGGACTACCGGTTGCTGGGCGCGATCGATCCCGTCGTGACGCGCAATCTGCGGTGGTTGGCGGGGTATCGGCATCCGCGCTATCGCGTCGCGGAGATCGCGGAGCGGCTGCGCGGCGTGGTGGGGGAGCCGGTCGCGTTGATCAACGCGGCGCACGCGGCCGGTGATCCGATCGCGACGCTGCCGGTGTTGTATCACCTGTTGTGGCGCCACGAGCTGTCGGCCGACCTGACGGTGCCGCTGCGCACCGGGACACCGGTCGCTTTGGCGGGCTGCCAGTGAGCGGGTGGCCAGCGGTTCTGCGACCGGGGGACTGGGTGATGTTCAACGGCGACGAGCACCACGTCGTGGCCATCGCCGGGGTGTCGGTGCGGCTGCGCTCGGCCGCCGGCGACGAGACGGTGGTGTTGGCGACGTATCTGATGGGCTCACCAGGGTTCGGGGTCATTGACGGGGAGCCGCTGCCGCAGCTGAACCCGTTCGGGTTGCTCGACAGCCTGCCTGACCACGTCGTGGAAGCGGCCAAGCAGTGGGAACGCCACATCGTGGAAGTAACCACCGGCGTGGCGCCGGATGCGCCGGACGGTGCAGTGCCGCGCCCCGAATACGACCCCGCGACACGGACTCTCAGCGACCGCGAGATAGCCAAGGCCGCCGAGTTGGCCGCCGCGGGCATGCCGGTGGCGGTGCGGACTCTGCAGCGGCTGCGGGCCCGCTACGCCCAGCAGGGGCTGTGGGGGCTGGTCGATCAGCGTGCCACCAGGGAATGGGAGAGCACCGGGCGGGTGGACGCGCGGGTGGTCACCGCGGTTCGGGACGCGCTCGCGGCCGAGACGAGCACGTCGACAGGAACCCGATCGAGACTGATCCGGCGGGTGAGCAAGGCCCTCGAAGAGTCCTACGGACCGGGCCAGGTGCCGCTGCCGGCCAAGACGACGTTCTACAAGCTGATCGACACCTTGTCGGCGGGGCGCCACAGCTTCGGGTCCGCGGTCACCCGGCGACAAACGGCCAACCGGCCCGCTACCCCGTTCACGCCGACATTGGCGGCTCGGCCCGGCGAACAGGTTCAGATCGACTCGACGCCGCTGGACGTAATGGTGCTGCTTGAGGACGGGGTGACCGTGCGGGCTGATCTGACGATCGCCATCGACGTCGCGACGCGCACGGTCTGCGCGGCGGTCCTGCGTCCGGTGGGCACCAAAGCGGTCGACGCGGCGCTGCTGCTGGCCCGGATGTTGGTGCCCGAGCCGATGCGCCCGGGATGGGCCGACGCGCTGCGGATGTCGGCCTCGCGGCTGCCGCACGGTCGGCTGGTCGACATCGACACGCGGATGGAGCTGGCAGCGGCCAAACCGGTCATCGTCCCGGACACGATCGTCATCGATGGCGGCAAGGTGTTCATCTCCGACACCTTCACCAGGGCGTGTGAACGTCTGGGCATCTCGGTGCAGAAAGCCAGACCGAAGACACCGACCGACACGGCGATCGTGGAGGCGACGTTCGGGTCGATCAACACCCTGTGGTGCCAGCACCTGGGCGCCTATACCGGCTCGAACACCAGCCGACGCGGCGAGCAGGTCGAAGCCGCGGTGGCATGGACACTGCCGGAGTTGCAGGACCTGCTGGATGAGTGGCTGATCTCCGGCTTTTCCGACCGCCGAGCCCGCGATTATGCCGTTGACCTGCGCCGACGCGTCGCTTACATGTTCGCGACGTGGCGGCTACCAGCGACACACCAATGGTCAAGTCACGCGGTAACGGGGCGATCTGTTGTAGCCGATTGCAGGATTGTTCGCGCCGGTCTCGCGTATCAATTTCGTTTCCATCGCCCGAACCTCGGCGTCGGTAGCGGTCTCGGATTCCCACAGGATCTTTGCGCAGCGTCACCTCGAACCGGTGATCATCGAGGTCGAGGTCTTCGGCGATCTGCTGAGAGGCGCTAGGGCTACCGCTTGCGGGCGACCACGAGCAGGTAGTCGTACACGTACTCCGCGGGCCCTTCGGGCGCGCCGCTGTTCGCGCGGGTAGCGAATTCGAGGAAGTCCCGGTCGAACGCCGCGAGGCGCTCAGGCTGATCGGCGATCCCGGCCCTGATGCCGACCACTGGCCCGAAGGTCTCCTTGAAGAGCTCGCAGTAGTCGCGCGGGTTGGGGGCGCGCTCGACGTATTCCCGCCGGGCGAGCTCGAGCCACTCGACCCGCTCCCCGAAGAGCTCGCGCACGTGGCCCTCGCTCCCCCACATGGGCGGCGACGACCCCGGCGGGGGCGGCGGCGCGTACGCCGCGAGGGCACCGAAGAAGTCGCTGATCAAGCCCTCCGGGGTGAAGTTGAGCATCCCGATCCTGCCGCCCGGTCGGCAGACGCGCACCATCTCGTCGGCGACCGCCTGATGGTCGGGCGCAAATATCGCGCCGAAGGACGAGGTGACGACGTCGAACGCGTTGTCGCCAAACGGCAGCGCCTCGGCGTCCGCCTCGACCCAGTCCAGCTCGACGCCGCGAGCGCGGGCTTCGCGCCGACCAGCATCGAAGTTCTCTGGCGTCAGGTCGGAGGCCACGACTTGGGCGCCGGCCTCGGCGGCGCGGATGGCCGTATTGCCCGTGCCCGCGGCGACGTCGAGCACGCGCTGGCCCGCCGTGATGCCGCACGCTTCGACGAGCACCGGGCCAAGCTCCCAGACCGTCGCGGTCGCGAACTTGTGGTAGTCGCCCAGCGCCCAGATTGCTCGCGTCGCCGCCTTGAGATCGGTGGCTGCAGCGGTCGGAGGCTTCGACTCGTCGCTCGCCTTCATCGTCATCCTCCGTTCTCTCATCTGCTCGATGCTTGCGAGCGCCGCGGCGATCCGCAGCATCGGCGAGGTGTGACGTTCCGTGCCGGCAACCGTACGCGTGAACGCCGCCTAGATTGCGTCAAACCAATGTTCGAGTGCCTCAGACATTGCCACCAATCCTCACAAGCGGTGTGAAACTCGGCGCGACTAGGCCCTGCCGCTGGGTATCATCTGAGCACGCTCTTCGGCGGTCAGACCGAACTCATCCGACATGGCATCTGTGACGGTCCTGGTCGATTTCTGTTGGCCGTCAGCGAGATACGCCAGGATCGGGCGCATCAACGTCTGGAAGTCGGGAATGGTCATGAGCGAAATGCGCTCGCAGCGGGATTTGCAGGCTCGGTGAGCCGCGCTTCAAGGTCGGCGATTCGACGGTCCTGGAAGCGCAGGTTGGAGCGGGCGGCTTTGAGTCGTTCGTCGAGGGTGCGGTTGTCGGCGGTGAGCTGACGGATGCGCTGTTTGAGGGTGGTGTTCTCGGCGGTGATTCGCTGGACGTCATCTTGTGTCCATTCGGCTTCCAGGTCGCGAATGCGTCCGAGGAGTTCGCCGATGCGGGTGCGTTGGGCGAGAATCTCGGCGTGGGCGATCTTGAGCGCGTCCTCGGCGTTGAGGGCCCGCTCACGCCAGGTCGCTTGACCTGCCACGTCGGTCTGGGCGAGGGCTCGTCGACTGCGTTCTTCGCCAGCTTCCTTAACCCCTTCAGCGACAGCGGTTTTCGCGTCCGGATTGGTGTAGAGGAAGGTCCGGGACACACCTGCACGGCGAGCCACGGCAGCGACGCTAACCATGGTCTTCTCCCGGCGCAGCCGCGTGATCGCGTCGTGGACGCGGCCCAGCGCAGTTTGCGTGTCGCGGCGCCGCGCCGCCAAAGCCGCAGCCGTGCGCGGTGCTGATCGGGAGGGCTCGGTCATGCGCAAGTTTCCTGTTCGTCGTTGTTCTGGCTGTTGTCGTTATCGGCGCTAGCGGTGTCAGCGAGGTCGGTGGCGCGGAAGGCGGTGGACCAGACGCGGTGGAAGTAGTCCTGGGGTTTCCGTAGGTCCAGCGCGAGGGCTTGGTCGAGCAGACCCAGCCCAGCCAGCGCTCGCTCAAGCCCGTCGATGGCATGGGCGGTGGGCTCGAAATAGCGGTGCAGGTACTCAGCGGTGGCGTCGTCGGGCGCGCCCTCGGCCAGTTGTCGCCATTGCTCGCGCTTGCGCCGCCAATACAGCAGATCCGCCCCCGATAGAACGAACTTGTCGCAGTTGTGGCAGTCCAGATTCCACGGGCACGCCCCGCCGTCGACGACGGGCTGGAAGGTGCAAAATCCGCCCTCGGTGGGAGTGCTGCGCCGCGACAGGTCGATCGCCAGCGCTTGTGCTTGTTCGCGAGTCATCTGGCCCGTAGCGCCGTGGAGAAGTTCGCCAGGGTTGGCCGCGCTGGGTCCGGCGACCCAGACCTGGTGCAGCACGTCCTCCAGATCTGAATTCGACAGGTGCACATAGTGTTCGGCCATCCTTTCAGAGACTTGGCCAAGGTAGCGGCGGATATGGGTCAGGCTCGCACCGGCGCGCAGGAGGCTGGTGGCCAGTGAATGCCTGGCCTGATGGGGCACCCATCGGCCGATGTCGAGGTCATCGACCCACCGCTTGAATCCCGTGTGGAACCAGTTGTAGGACAACGCCTGTCGACCGTCTCGGTTGCGCTGGTTGCTGGGGAACAACGCGAGCTGCGCACGCTCCTCGGCGGTGGGAGGGCGATTGTGGCGCGTGGTGAACAGGCCCAGCGTCTTTTGTCGGCGGGTCTGAAGGAGCTGGTGGACCCGTTCGGGGATGCGGATGGCCTGGTCGTAGTTGCCGACCTTGGCTGGTCGTGCCAGAGCATCGGAAGCCCACCGTAGCGGCCGAGGCAGTCCAGCCGCAGGTTGAGGACTTCGCCGCAGCGGCGGCCGGTGACGATGATCGTCTCCCAGGCGTCGCGCAGGCCCCGGTCGAACGGGTCGTAAGCCTCGGCGAGCCGGGCCAGGTTGTCCTCGTCGGCGAGCGCGCGGGCGACCTCGTCGGGAAACGGCGACCGGGTCCGGCGGATGATCCGTCCCGGCGCGGGCATGGCGGTGACGAAAGAACGGCTCAGGCCGATCCGTTCGGTGTCGCCGGATTCCAGGGCTTGGCGAAAGAGAATGCGGGTGCGGTGGAAGACGGCCAGTCGGGTGTTGGCGGTGACGATGGAAGGCTTTCCTGCCCGACCCCGAAATCCCAGTGATACCAGCCCGTCTCGCTCGCGCTGGAGCTGGTCGGCGGCGAATTGCTGCATGTGCTGTGCCGTCAGTGCCCTGGGATCGTGTCCGCCACCGGGAGCGTGGATTTCGAGGAAGGCGCTCAGTTCCAGACCCGCTCGTCGCACGTCATCGAATGGGCGTGTGCTGCGCGGACAGCGCGGTGAGCGGAGCACGCCGGCGCAGTGATCCCAAATCAGGTCACGCAGCCACCGCTGCGACACCCCGGTCAGGTCGATTCGGCTGCGGCGGCCGGGCCATCGTCTGCCGAATTGTTCGATCAGGACATACCCCTGCTCGCGTGACTCGTCAGAAGTCACATAGAGCGAGTTCAGACTGCGGAGGATGGCGCGGACGACGCCGGGGACCTCGCGGCCGACCGCGCATCGAAACGACGTGTCGTCGTCCAGGTCAAGCTCGGTCAATGAGTGCACAGCCTGGTCGCGGCAGTGGTTGACCAGGTCTTGCACCCACGGCAGTTCCCAGCGTCCGTACGAGTTGTGCGTGTAGGTGAACAGGCCCCACTGGATTTCGGCACGCAGCAGCGGATGCAACCCGCGAAGGTTGACCTGGGAGGGCCGCAGAATCGCCGATGCCGCCGCGCACCACCGCCGAAACGCGTCTTCGTCGGCATACTCGATTGGCACGGCCAAATGGCGGCGTTCGAAGCGGTTGGCCCATTGCGACGGCAGCGCGGCGCCGCCGGGGCTGCCTTGTGACCGGTAGCGGCTCTCGTGGCGTGCGCACAGGCCCAGCGGTGAGTTCGCCAGCTCCGGGCAAACCCGGACCAGGCAGCCTACGTAGCCTGCAAACGGCTGCTGTTTGGTCAGCCAGTCGTCGAAATCGGCGTCGCCGCTGTGCACTTCGCGGTGTCGATACCAGCGGAACTGATGTTTGTCGCACAGGCCGAGCGCGAGATTGCGGGCCGGACGCCCCGGGCAGATCCGGCAGGGTTGCTCGTCGATCCATGCGGCCGCTTTGGCCGGGTGGGCCGTTCGCACGAAGTCGGCTTTCGAGGTGTCGCTGTCGCGCCGGCGCTCGCGCCACTGCTGCAGATGAGCCGAACACAAGTCTCCGTGGCCCGTCTTGGGTCGCTCGCAGCCCGCGACTAAACAGTTCCATCGGTAGACGGGGTGATTCGGTGGAATCGTGATGATGTCGGCCCGGAACAGGGGGTCGAACGACGGCGCGCTGATCAGGGCGGTGAGGATCTCGAGGCGATCCCGACTTGCGCGATCGCCCTGGACCGGCAGCGCAGACACTGCAGCCATTACGCCTCACCCCAGACCGTGCGCAGCGCCGCGTCGAACGCCGGATCATGGACGTCGACGTGACCATAGATTTCGTCGACCATCGCCGCTGAGGCCCAACCGCCGGCATCCCGGGCGACTACCAGGTTGCCGCCGGAAGCATCCAGAACCGCCGAGGTGAACGAATGCCGAAACGCGTGCGGTCGGACCAGACCCAAACCTGCGCGCTTGCCCGCACGTGCCAGCATCTGGCGCGCCGCCACCGGCGCCCACGGCTGCCCCGCGCCTCCGCCATGCAGCTGGATCAGCAGCATCCCGTGATCGGTTGTGCCACGCGGGTATTCGGTGGTGATGTAGTCGAAGTAGGTGTGGATCATCGCGGGGCTGACCCGCTTGACTAACCCGCCGGTCACGGTCCCGTCTTCAACCCGCCACGGGTGTTTCGTTTTCGCCTCGGCATGGTTGGGATTGTCGGGTCGATGACATACGTGCAGATGCGGGCTCCGGCACTGTCCACACGTCGCATCCTCGCGAAGGTGCAGGTCGACCAGGTGCAGCCCGCACAACTCACCGATCCGCAGGCCCCCGTCGGCAAGCCAGGTAATGGTCATTCGGTCCCGCGTCGAGCGCACCGTCGCCAGCAGCTTCTCCCGCGCCCCGTCGGGCAGCATCTTCGGATGTCGGCGGCGCGGACCTTGTGGCGCAAGAGGATTGGCCGGCAGCGCCGTGATCACATGCCCGAGGAAACTGCGACGGCGGTCAGCGCGTGTGGGCAATCGATGCCTGTCGAGGCTCTTGCCGAGCTCGACGTTGACACCGGCAGATGCCTGATGCAGGTAGAAGCCCTTCAGGCAGGCCGCCGTGATCGAAAGTGCCGCATGCCCGTACGGCCGCTTGCCGACCCGCCACGGCTCGCCCAACGGCATCCTTACCTCGGCGCCGAGCATGCCCATGTAGCGTTCGAGATCCCGCAGTCGCACCGTGTCGAGGGTCAGGCACTCCCGTTCCAGCCAGCGAAGGTGATCCACCAGAAGGTACGCGTAGGTCCGTTGGGTACCTGAGCCCTCGTGCAACCGTAGGAACCGATCGGCCTCCGGGTGCTCGGCGCCCTCCGGCCAAAGGATCGTCCATGACCGCCGCCCGTCCTTCCGCTGGATCTGTTGGACCCGAAGATCCCCGATCAACACTTGCCGCGCCACAGCCCTCCTTACGTGACGGACATCCCGGACCTGGTTGGTAAACAACCACGGAACTTGCCCAAAGTCACGCATGACGAACGGCGTGTACGGCCCTAATCGTGGTCGGTAAATGTGGGTGGCAATCGCGACCGCATGACAGTCTGCGCGACCCGTGGTTTCCGAAACGGGCGATCTCACCCAACGACGCCTACGCGGCGATGGTCGCCGCTGCCGGTTATCTTCCGGTGACGTTGACCGCAGAGGACTATCTCGAGCTGCTGCCGGTCACCTGGCGCGCGATCAACGACTACGGCGTCCGCATCGACTACCGCACCTACGATGTCGACTACCAGACGCACGGCCTCGACCCACTCGGCCCCTTCCGGCGCCAACCCTCGCCGGTTAAGGCCAAGAGGGGCCTGTGGGAGGTGCACTACGACCCCTACGACCTGTCGCAGGTGTTCCTGCGCACCACCGGCGGATGGATCACCCTTCCGTGGACGCATCGGGCGATGGTCACCGGCCCATTCGCGGACGTCACCTGGACCCAGGCACGACAGGTGGTCGCCGACCGCGGCGGCGACGGCACCGACGAAACCGCCGTCGCCCGCGCGCTAGACGACTTGCTGACCCGCGCCGAGCGCGGCCCCGGCCGACGTGATCGGGCAACGACCCGCCTGGTCGCCCGCACCAAGATCGCCGCGACCACGCACCGGCCACCGACGCCACAACTGGAGATGATCGAGCCCGCCCCAGCGGATTCCGCATCCTCGGCGGCAACCGTGATCCCAATCGGAATCTTCGACGCCGACGCCGAAGCCGACCGGTGGTTGTGAGTCCCACGGCCGGGGTCAGCGATGTCGAGGCGGTCGCCGATGAGCCGCTGACCACGAAGGAAGGGTGGCGGCGCTTCGTTGACCACCAACCCCAGCCGCCGGTGCTGCTCGACGCGGCGGCGCTGGCGACGCTGTCGCCGGGGGACCGAAGCGACTATGACGAGGCCCGCCGGGAGTATCACGCCGACCTGCCGGTGGTGAACACCCCCATTATCCAGACGGTGATCGGCACATCGCGGTTGTTCTACGTCACGGTGCCACCGGCGGCGACCCCGCGGATGCTCGCGGTGGAGTTCGCCCGCTTCCTTGGGCTGGAGTTCACCGGGCGCGCCAACATCACCGACATCGTCAACGCGGTCTGCGCCACCGCCGCCCACACCTGTGTCGAGCTGGTGTGTGTCGATGAGCTGCATAACCTGAATCTGGCCAGCCGCGCCGGCGCTGAGGTGTCCGATCAGCTGAAGTACTTCGCCGAGCGGCTGCCGGCCACCTTCGTCTATGCCGGCATCGATGTCGAAGCGCAGGGCTTGTTCGCCGGTGTCCGCGGTCGCCAGATCGCCGGCCGGTTCACCGTCATCGGTGCCGCGCCCTTCGCCTGCGGCACCGGCGCCCAACGCGAGCAGTGGCGGGCGCTGATCGCCATCCTGGAATCCCTGCTGCGCCTGCACCGCCACCGCACCGGCAGCCTGGTCAAGCTTGATGAATACCTTTACCGGCGCAGCGGCGGCATGATCGGCAGCCTGTCGCAGCTGCTGCGTGGCGCGGCAATCGTGGCCATCGAGGACGGCAGCGAACAGATCAGCAAACAGCTACTCGACAGTGTCCCGGTCGACTACGCCGCCGAACGCGCCGATACTGCATCACGGCCACCGCGCCGCGGAGGCCGGACCGTGCGCAGGCAGAGCGGCTGATGGTGCTGTCGCGGCTGCCGATCGCGGTCGCGCCGGCCGAGCAGGAAACCGTCGCCTCCTACCTCACCCGCCTGGCCAACCTGCACGGGCTACCGCTGCGGGAACTGTGGGAACCGATCAGCGTTCCGCGCGCAGGTAGCCGGCGGCGCGACGTCCTGGCCGACCGGCTGGCCGCCGTGACCGGGCACCGACGCGACCGTCTCGTCCGCGCGCTGCCCGAGCTGCATCCCGCGCCGGACTGGTCGGCGCTGCGCCATCAACCCCAGCCCGGCTGCGGGC
>DASXJI010000500.1:0-5952 GCA_036497495.1 Mycobacterium sp. | reverse complement strand
GGCGGACATGAAAACTGCCCGTAGGTGGCCAATAAAGACTGCCCAGTGGCGGACACGAATCTGCCCATGAGGGTGTGTGCGCCACCGGTCGTTGAGGCTGTGGTCGGCTCAGGGGTTTGACTCCTTTCCCGTGTAGAGCTTGGGCTAGGCGCACGGAGTCTCCGCTGGTTTGGCACAGGTGCGCGTGGTGCAACAGTCGGTCCACGGTCGCGGTCGCCAACGTTTTCGGCATGAGCTCGTCGAAGCCGCTGGGATGCAGGTTCGACGAGATCGCCACAGACCTTCGTTCGTAGGCGGCCTCGACGATGCGGTAGAGACCCTCGGCGGCATCCGCACCGACCGGCAGTAGGCCTACGTCATCGATGACAACGAGCTCAGCGCGCACGATCTTGGCGACAGCTTTGCCCAGAGAATCGTCGGTGCGGTGCGCGCGCACGAGCACCCCGATCTGCTCGAGGGTGAACCAGGCGACCGGCATACCGGCCTCGATGACTTTCTGGCCGAGGGCTTCGAGGAAGAACGTCTTGCCGGTGCCGGCGGGCCCGCAGACCACCAGGTTCTCGCGGCGCCCCACCCATTCCAGGGTCTGCAACGCCTGCTGGGTGGGCAGCGGGATCGACGACGCGTTCGGGTCCCACACGTCGAAGGTTTTCCCGGTCGGGAAGCCGGCTGCCTTGCGGCGGGCGGCCAGCATGGAGCGGGCCCGGCCGGCGGTCTCTTCGGTCAGCAGCGCTTTGATCACCTCGGTGGGGTCCCAGCGTTGCGCGCGGGCGGTGGCCAGCACGTCGGCGGCGATCGCCCGCGCGTGCGGCAACCGCAGACCACGCATCAACGATTCGACCTCGGCCGGCAGTACCGCAGCGCTGGTGGCAGTGGTGGTGCTCATGCGATGCCCGCTTCGGGTCCGTCAATGATGGTGGCTCCGAACAGGTTCCACCCACGGGTTCCTTGGGCCAGGGAGGCGTCCTCGTCGGCGCCACGACGGGTGGTATCCATACCCTTGCTGGCAAGGATGGAATCGAGATCGCCGGTGGCGAAGCGGCCGTGCACGGCGGCATGCCCGAGCGCCCAGTCAACATCGGCACGGCCGGCCAGCGCGGACAGTTCGACGGCGTGGGCCATCTTCTGCAGAATGCGTTCGGTACCGACGGCGGCGGCTTCTTTGAGCCACACCGCCGCACCAGGGCCCAGCGCCAGGAACGTCTGCTCGGCGGCGGTGCGGGCCCGGAGGCGGTAGTCGCCGGGAACTTTGTCATGGTGGTCGGGGAAATGAGCGTCGTCGATCGCGGGGCTGCCTGGGGTGGCGCGGTGGTGCCGTGCGACCTCGACGGGCCGCCGTCATCAAGGGCGCAGATCACTACTTCGTCGGTGCTGTCGTGGTGTCGGATCCACACCGATTGTCCCAATAGTGTTGCCGGTAGCGAATATTGGCAGTGTTGGAAAGTGACCATGGGAGTGTTGTCGAGAACCCGACGTGTCACCCCGAGGGCAGCGGTGTGAGGCAGGTCGGGCACCGCGTGCAGGGCGGGGCGTTCCTGGGTGAGCATCTCGACCGGGCGCCGGCCGGTGGTGTGGTGCACGCGGGCGTTGATCTCGGCCACCAACGCCGCGCAGGCCGTCTCCACGTCGGCGAAGCTGCCGTACTGGGGCAGCAGGTTGGTCTCGGTGGGCACGATGTCGGCCTTGGCGAGTTTGACCGCGTTCTCCACGCCCCCTTTGCAGGCCGGGTCGGCGGGTTCACAGGTCAGCACAGAGATGCCGTAATAGCGTCCGAAGGTGACCGCGGCGCGGTTGCGGACGGGGACCCCGGCGATGTGTCCGGTAGTGACGGTCTTTTCGTTGTCGGTCAACAAGTAGGTCGGGGCGCCACCGACGATCCGAAAGATTCGGTCCAGGCCCGCGAAGACACTGGGTGCGGTGCGGTCACGCAGCGCGATCACCACCCGGTAGCGGCTCCATGCCAGCCACGCCACCAGCAGCACGATTTTGCGGCCGGCCACCACAGGTCCGTCGGCGAAGTCGTACTGCAGCCACAGTCCGGGTTCGGTGATCCACGGTCGGTGCACGCGTGTATTGCCCAGTCGCCATTGGGCTTTGATCTCCGCCAACGCACGGCCGGTGGTGCGGTCAGTGCCGGTGTATCCCAACGCCACCAGCCTTTCGTGGGCTTATCGCCGCGGATCTTGCCTTTCGAATCGGTGACCCAGCCTTCGAGCAGGCCGCGTCAGTCGTCGATCATGCGGGCCCGCCGCGTCGCCAGCGGAAGACCCGCGTCGCGGTCGTCGACCGCCTTCTTCACGGTGTGATGCGAGCACCCGCACAACTCGGCGGCGGCGCGGTAGGACCCGGTCAGGTCGTAGGCATTGAGTATTTCCATGAGTTCTCCGTCAGACTTCAAGTAGGTCTCTCCTGCGGGTTTCGGTTCGACTAGGCATCGACATCGAAACCACAGGAGAGGCCGCCACGACGCTGACGCGCCGGGCGGCATCAAACAGGTCTGGGCAGATTCATGGCCGCCTGCGGGCACTTTCGTGTCCGCCGGTGGGCAGAAGTTATTGGCCGCGAGTGGGCATTTCCATGTCCGCCAGTGGGCATTTTTTCATGTCCGCCGACAGCAGGCTGGCCAAGGACCCCCAGTCCCGCGTCGGCGGAGGTTCGATGCCAGCGTCCGCTCGTATTCGGATACTGTGCCGGCCGGGGACGATCACGCTGAGATCAGGCGTAGGTACAAGCTCTCGATATCGTCGACGACGGCTCCCACGCTGAACATCGTCTCGGCCAGCCGACGGGCGTTGGCGCCGAGCGCACTGCGATACGTCTCGTCGGTCAGCAACCTGGCCGCCGCGTACACGATGCCGTCCAGATCCTCCGGGGAGACGATGATGCCGGCTTCGTGTGCTCTGATGACGGATGCCTGACCGACGACGGTGGTCGTTAGAACTGGCTTCCCATGTGCCATCGCTTCCAGCAACACCAGAGGATACGGATCCTCGTCGGACGGCAACGCAAGAAATTCGGCGCACTCGAATGCCTCGTGTTTCTCCTCGCCCTGTAACGGTCCGAGCCACTTGTAGTACTCGGTTACACCGAGACTCTCCCCAAGCTCGCGGACCTTCTGGAATTCCCCGGCATCGGGCCCGACGAACAACAGAAACACGTCAGGCGCCTTCTCGATGAGCCGCGGCAGCACGCGAACCAGTTTCTCCGGTCTCTTGAAGTGATGCAAAATGCTGAGATACAGGATGACTCTCCTGCCAACCAGTCCGTGCCTCTCGCGGAAGCGCATCGCGTCGACCGTTTCGAATGCCTGAGTCTCGGCAGCGTTTCGAATGATGCTGATGCGATTCTCTGGCACGTTGAGCTCTAGGAGGTTGTCTCTGTCGCCTTCCGAGAGTGCGATGAAACGATCGAACACGTTGGCCTTGTGCCGGCGTGCCGCGCTGTCGTACAGCGAATAGAGCAGTCGCTTAGCTCTGCTCTGAGTATAGAAACCGCCGTGCACGTGCAAGATGGTCGGCACATGGATCTTGGCGCCGACGCGGGCGCCGATTTCGCTCTGCGGTTGCCGATAACCATGGGCGTGAACGACGTCGAAGCCACCGTTCTTGAGCGCTGGGACGAATCCTGGAAACAATCCATAGTGGCCGACGTTGACATAGCTTTTGAAGCGGTGTACGTGCACGCCATTCATCGTTTCGTCAGCCGGCATCTCCCGGTGTGGAGAGCCCTTGTGACTTCTATTCGCGGTGAACACGTGGACTTCGTGGCCTCTTGCAGCCAACTCCTCCGAGATGCACTGGCAGACGACCTCCACGCCACCGATCACGGGCGCGTAGTACGGCACGAGCTGAGCAACCTTCAGGCTGTGTGACATTGCTGGTCGCACGGGTGGGCAGGCTTCGTAACCTGGAAGAACCCCTGCCGGCGGCTACTTCCTCCTGTCCCTTCTGCGGAATCGCGAAACGAGTCTGGTCATCTGTTCGCGGCGGATGAACCTGATCAATTCATCGGGTAGGACCTTGGTTTGTCTCGAGATCAGCGCCCAGAGGTAACCGGCCATAACCAACACGGTGCCGATCGCATACGGTTTCTCGAAGAGACGCGAAAGGGCTCGCAGAAAATGGTATGCGAACCCGAACCCAACGACGTACTCGGTCTCGCCGCTATTGAAGCGGTTCTTATACACCGACCGGCCTACGGTTCCCACCTCGCGGTGGTGCACGACCTGCAGATCGCCATACGACCGTGTTTTCCAGCCGTGGTAACGCGCCGTTATCTCGGCTATCCCGTCTTCCATGCCGCCCGGGCGATCGATCGGCCGGTATCCCCCGATCTGATCGAAGCACTGTCTACGGAAAAACTGAGTGGCCCCAGCGACGCTTTCGATACTTGCCTTCGTCTCGATTGGCCGGCCGCGGGTGTCCATCTGAAAGATCCGGCCGCCGATGACACCGAGTCCCCTGTCGCTTTCGAAACGTTCGATTAGTGTCTCGAAATAGTTTTCCCGGAAGGAGACGTCGGCGTCGAGGTTGCCGATGTAGGCGTAGTCGGTCTCTGCAAGCGCCTTGAGTCCCATGTTGATGGCATTGACCTTGGCCGCGGTGCCCCGCACAGTCTGTTCATCGTTACGGCAGAGGCGTATGAACGGGTGCTTGGCGGCGAAACTACGAACGACGTCGTCGGTACCATCGACAGAGTTGTCGCTCACGATCACCCACATCTGCGGCGTGACCGTTTGGGCGACGACCGAGTCCAGCGTCTGCTGAATGAAATCTCTTTCGTTCCTGGCCGCGGTCACCAACACGTATGGGAAGTGGCGAGTTGCCATCAGAAGCCCTCGGCACTGCGCCTGGCCAGTGTGGTGACCGCGGTTTGACCCGTGACCCCCGACCGCGGCGAACGCGTCAGCGGCCCCGCGATGCTCAATGGTTTGTGGCTTCTGCCGGCCACTAGGTTCCGCCGGCGCCACACGTGCATCCGGGCGACCGCCAGCTGTGCCGTTCTTCGCTGCTGCTGGTCGAGACCGCCCTTATCGAGCCAGCGCAGCGTCTCGTCGCATTGCGAGACCGCCAAGAAACGCGCGCGCCATGATGGCACGTCGAGTTCACTGGCCGCGATCGAAGACCACTCGGGGTTCCAGCTCCGCGACCCCAGCAGCAACTTGGGCACTTGTGCCCTAGGTCTGACGGGCGCAAGGTTGGTCGCGAGCGCGCCGGCGCTTCGCACCTTGAAAGGGTCGCCGACGCGCAGGCGTTTTGCGGAGACGGTGGTCGGGGAGTACGTCATCTCAGGTATCACTTTCCTAACCCCGTGGCGCGTCGGGCCTCTATGCTTGGCTACTGCGACAATAACAGCAAACCTGGGAGAGCGGCGCCAAGAGTAAACGAATATCGGCGCCCGGGGTCAAAAACGAAACAATTCGCAGGCGTATTCTTCTGGTTGTTCGGGTGAAGTTACGCAGAAGTCGTCTTCACTGTGTTTGCGAGACTTGACTTCACGCTTTCCCGGGCTTCGTCGAGGCAACCTGGCGGTACGACGTCCTCCAAGCATACGAATCCGGCCCGATCCGGCTTTTCTGCAGGTTCGGCAATAGATAGATCAAGATCAGCTATCCGTGCCGCCGTTATTGCCACACCTTTACGGACAATCGGCCCCACAGGACGGGGTCCGCGGAAATACGGTGGGAACTGACAGGCGGGCGCTTCCACAGCGGTTGCCGGCGTAAGTCCCGCCTATTCTGGGCCGATACCCTACGGGACGTGACAAACCCCAGGTCCGCCGTTTGCGCCGAGGCGTTCGTTAGCAGCAAGGCGGTGTCGCACATTGTCGGGCGGTAACCCGCGGCGCTGGCATGGCATCCGACGATTTGTGGTCGCCATCTGCCTATTGCTGACCGCGGCATTGATCGTCGGGTTGCCGGTCTACGTGCGTCCGCAGATCGATCGGCTGCGG
>DASXJI010000499.1:0-3156 GCA_036497495.1 Mycobacterium sp. | reverse complement strand
GGTGCCCGGCGCCGGTTCACCCGACCGATACCGTGGGGCAACCTGTTCGTCCCAGGCACGCTTGTACAAGGCCCCGACAGTCTCCTTGATCTTCGGATCATGGATTACCAGGAACCGCCAGCGCTGCATATTTCCGCCGCTCGGGGCACACACGCCCGCCTCTAGAATCTTTCGGACCAGTTCGTTCGGCACCGGGTCTGGCTTCAGCCGCCGCATCGAGCGAGTGGTTCGGATAATGTCGAACAGAGAGGCGGTGTTCGGGGCCGCCTCAGGGATATTGTGTCCGATCATACCTCGTCTCCGCTAGGATCACACTGCCACGGATTTATTCTAGAGCTGGGATGTGTCCCGATGCAGGGTGATCTATTCTAGGGGCTGCAGCGCGCGTTCACCCGCGGCGCAAGCGGAGGAAAGGCCCGTTCTGAACGGTTCCGCGTCACTGGCTGACCCATCCGATGCAGATGCTGCAGATTACGCCTGTGATGGCCCTACGTCGCGGCGCAGGTGCGGTCGGGTTGAGCACGCATCGCAAATCTGACGTAATGTTCAGTCAAGCTCGAAGTCAACCCCGAAGGAAGGGTGGTCGGGACCGATGCTGACCTATGCGGCCGAGTATTTCGTTATATTTGTGTTGCTTCTCGTTACCAGCTATGTCGTTCCGGCGGGTTTATTTCACTGTTTGTTCTCAACGCTTCGCAGTCCGGCGACCGAAGCCATGCGGATCCAGAAGCGGCGGCCTTCACCGCAGGACATCCGTCGCGAGATTCGCCAGTCGGTCTCGGCGCTGCTGCTGTTCTCGGCTTATTGTTTGATCGTCTATCATGCGGCCGGAAAAGGTGCCACGGCAGTCTATTTCGACTTCGCGGCGCATCCGTGGTGGTGGGCGGCGGCGGGGTTTGCCGCTATGGTGGTTCTCCATGACGTTTATTTCTACACCACCCACCGGTTGATGCATCTCCCTCCGCTGTTCAAAGCGGTTCACGCTGGACACCACAGATCGCTCACGCCGACACCCTGGTCAATTCTGTCGTTCCAACCATTGGAAACGATTTCTCAGTTCGGCTTCTTCGCGCTGGTGATTTTCTTCGTGCCTCTACATCCGGCGACGTTGCTCGCCTATCTGCTGTTCGACGGCATCGTCAACGCCGCCGGGCACTGCGGGCACGAATTTGTCGCGCCGGCGTCACAGGAGCATTGGTTTTTCAAATATGTCAACGCGGTGACCCACCACGACCTGCACCATTCCCGCTTTCGCTACAACTTCGGGCAATATTTCAACATCTTGGACCGCCTCTTCGGCACTTTCCTCGACCGCCCGCCAGCATGATCGGCCGCGAACCTGGCTTGCGCAGCATGATTTCCATCATCATCCCGACCTTGAACGAGGCGAAGGTCATCGAGTCGACGCTGCGAACCTTGGCAGCGACACTCACCCTGCCGCATGAAGTGATCGTCTCGGACGGGGGCAGTACCGATCGGACGACCGAATTGGCGGCCCGATATGCGGATACCGTCGTCGTATATTCGGGCGCAGTCCGTCAGACGATTGGCGGAGGACGTAACGACGGCGCCAAGGCCGCCATCGGCGACTTTCTCGTCTTTCTCGATGCCGACTGCGTTATTCCGGAGCCGGACCGGTTCTTTGCCGAGGCGCTCGCGTATTTTGAGAGCGACCCGGGGTTGGTCGGGCTGACCGCATTCCTTCGCGTGTTTCCGACGGACGAGACGCTTGGCGACAAGCTCGTCTCGGGCGTCACCAATCTCGGCCTGCGGGTCGCCAATAATGTATTGAAGCGGGGGGCTTCCTTCGGCGAATTTCAGATGATCCGGCGGCAGGCGTTCGCTCGCCTCGGCGGGTTCCGTGCGGACCTGATCGCGTTCGAAGACACCGACATGTTCCGCCGTCTTTCCCGAATCGGCCGAACGACGATCGCTCCCCAACTTCATGTGCTGCACAGTGGTCGTCGCGGACATCAGGTCGGCCACCCGCAATTGATCGCGATGTGGCTCGTCAACCTCGTGTCTTTCGCGGTCCGCGACCGGATATTCAGCAAAGAATGGAAGCCGATCCGCTGAACCGGGTCAGGCACACCGCCGGAGTGCGGTTGGAACCGGCAGGCGGCTCCGTGCGCTAAGCTGTTCTTGCTGCTTGCCTATTGTCCTAAGCGCCCACCACCTCGAGGCGGACGTCGACGTTGCCGCGCGTCGCGTGCGAATAGGGACAGATCTTCTCATGTGCATCCCTGGCGAGCGCTGCGAGCTCCGCCTGCGCGAGGCTCTTGTCCTCGATCGTTAATTTCACTGCGAGACCGAAGCCGCCGCCCTCGCGCGGCCCAATCGACACGGCGCAAGTCACCTTCGCGTTGGCCGCGTCCTTGTTCTGCTGTTTGGCGACGAAGTCGAGGGCGCCGCCGAAGCAAGCGGCGTAGCCGGCGGCGAAAAGATGCTCGGGCGTAGCCGTATCGGGCTTGCCCGGGCCGCCCATCGCCTTCGGCACCGAGAGGTCGGCCTTGACCAAGCCGTCGCTGGTCTCGGTGTGTCCATTGCGGCCGCCGATCGCGGTGGCCGTCGCAGTGAAGAGCGGCTTGATCTGGTCCATGTCGCCTCCGATCGCCCGCCAATGGTGCGCGCGCCCCGATCAATTTCAGCCAACTGTCGACACGCGTCAACCACGGGTGCGCCAGACGCGCATGGTCGAGGGTTGCCAGGGGTCGCCGTGGGGCGGCACTCTGCCCTCGCTCAGGTCGGGACGGCTGCAGGCTAGGCGTTGGCCTTCTCGTCAAACGCAGCCCGTGCCCTGGCGATATGCTTCACATGACCCTGCGCCCACTCGCCGAGCGGTTCGACGGCATGCCACAAGGAACGCCCGAGCTGGGTCAGCTCATAATCCACGCGCGGCGGAATCGTCGGGAATTGTGTTCGCTTTACCAAGCCGTCCCGCTCTAATCCTCGAAGCGTAAGGGTGAGCATTCTCTGTGAAATGCCGCCGACCATCCGCTTGATCTCGTTGAAGCGCTTCGGGCCATCGCCCAGCAGCACGATGATCAGCACGCTCCATTTGTCGCCGACACGCGCCAGCACCGAACTGACGGCACGGCAATCCTCGCTCGCGCGATCGGGAAACTCGATAGTCACCTCTGTGTGCTCCGGTACCAA
>DASXJI010000498.1:0-1530 GCA_036497495.1 Mycobacterium sp. | reverse complement strand
GCGCCCAGTCGATGCGCGACTGGGCATCCCACTGCTTGTCTTTTCCCTTTTGATACAGAGAAAGGAGCCGGGCACGCCCGTCGTCGTACTCCCACGTGAAGCGCGCGTCGCCGGCGCTGGCGACCTCCCACGAGTAGGGCGCGGGCACCTCCGTGTACTTGTCCTTCGTGGTCATGAGCCGCCGCCTTTCCGCCCGGTATGACCAATGGTCATATGACGTGTATCACATTGCACCGCGTGCGGCAGCGGGTCAACCCTCGCCGGCCGGCATCGGCGCATCCGCATCACTACAGCCCCACCGAGGCCCACGGCTCGAAGAAGGTCGGGCCGACCGCCTCAACGAACGCGGTAGGAAAGACGATGTCGCCGAACGGCTTAATCAAGAAAGCCTCCGGCGTAACGCCGATGTCGTTATAGACCTCGCCCCACTCGCCCAAGACGTCGAAGAAAGTGAAGTCGTTGTACTGCTCACCGATGGGAACGTTGCCGGAGATGTCCTCGGGTGGATCTGGTAGACGCCGACGGTGTTGAGATTGAAGTCGATGTTCGTGGGTAAATCCGGGCAATCTGCAAAGCCGTTGCCCGCGGTCCCGCAGGCGTGCGCCGTGGCTGTGGAGAAGGTCAGCGCGGCCAGCGCGCCCTCAGGGCGAGGGTGATGCGGATCATTGACCAGTTGCCTATCTCTCGCGCTTCGTCGATAGGAATCGTCACTCGGGTGCGGTGAGACGAGTGCAGTAACGCAGTACTGCATTCGCCCGGTTTTGGCGCGGGACCTACTTAGCTAGCTGGTGTCGGATTGCCGCCGGCTGGTCGCGATCGCGGTTAGTCGTTCAGCAGTCCGCGTTCGACCAGCTCTTGCACCTGCTGCCACGCAAATTTGATGGCGGCGTCGCTGGTGGGCAATGGTCCATCGAGGAGTAGGCCGGCCAGGCCGTGCACCGCCGACCACACGGCAATCTCGGCCCCCGGCCTGCGGCGAGGATCCAGTAGACCGGCGGCTTGGGCCTCGTCGAGGACTTGACCAAGAACCTCGAAGGGTTCGGTGACGGCGTTGGTGTCCTCCTGGTCATACCCGCCGGTCGCTCGATCGTGCGGTGCGTCGCCGGATGTGGCGGGATGCGAGGTGAACGCGGTGCGAAACAGTCCGGGCTCGGCGAGTGCGAATTGGATGTAGGCGGTGCCGACCGCGCGCAACCGGCGGCGGGGGTCCTTGGTGCGGTTGACCCGTCGGCGCATCTCGGCGGCGAGCTCGTTGCGCGCAAAGGACGCCACTTCGGCCAACAGCGCCTCGCGGTCAGCGAAATGGCGATAGGCAGCCGAGTGCGACACCCCGGCGGCGCGGGCGGCCTCGCGCAGGATCACCCGATCAGGTCCACCCTCACGGGCCAGCGCGATGCTCGCCTCGATCAGGGCCGAGCGCAACGACCCGTGATGGTAGGGCTTCCGCGGATCGGAGCTTTCGGAGCTCATGCCCTCAGAATCGCACGCGACCCGCGATGTTGACAACGGTCACATGCGATTGCATACTTG